>CBDTYI010000121.1:0-7838 GCA_965364565.1 uncultured Gammaproteobacteria bacterium
TCACTCGAAGCCCGGCGGTACCCGCGTGTGCCAGTCGGTCACCTGCTGGTAGCGGTGTGCGGCGTTCAGCAGCCGACCTTCTTCGAAATAGTTGCCGATCAGCTGCAGTCCGACCGGCAAGCCGTCCACCAGGCCGGCCGGGACGGACATACCGGGCAGGCCCGCCAGGTTCACGGCGATGGTGTAGATGTCCGACAGGTACATGGTGACCGGATCATCGGCCTTCTCCCCGAGCCGGAAGGCGGTGCCGGGCGCGGTCGGGCCCATGATGATATCGACCTCGGCAAAGGCCTTGACGAAGTCGTCGCGGATCAGGCGTCGCACCTGCTGCGCCTTGAGATAATAGGCATCGTAATAACCGGCCGACAGGGCGTAGGTACCGATCAGAATGCGGCGCTTGACCTCTGCCCCGAAGCCCTCGCCACGCGAACGTACGTACAGGTCCTCCAGGTCGCGCGGGTCCTTGCAGCGATAGCCGAAACGCACGCCGTCCATGCGTGACAGATTGGATGAGCACTCGGCCGGTGCCACCACATAATAGGCCGGCACCGCCAGTGCGCTGTTGGGCAGGCTGATGTCCTTCACACGGGCACCCAGTTTGCGAAACTCGTCGAGCGCCGCTTCGATCGCAGCGCCGACCCCGGCGTCCAGCCCGGCGCCGAAGTATTCGCCGGGCAGACCGATGGTCAATCCCGACAGGTCCCGATCGAGGCCGTCGCGGTACGCTTCCACGGGGTGGTCGATACTCGTCGAATCGCGCGGATCAAAACCGGACATGGCCTCCAGTACCAGCGCTGCGTCCTCCGCCGAGCGCGTCATGGGTCCGGCCTGGTCGAGGCTGGAGGCGAACGCAATCATGCCGTAGCGCGACACCCGCCCGTAGGTGGGCTTGATGCCGGTGATACCGCACAGCGCGGCCGGCTGGCGGATAGAACCCCCGGTGTCGGTGCCGGTGGCGGCAGGCGCCAGCCGGGCGGCCACCGCGGCGGCCGAACCGCCGGAGGAGCCGCCCGGCACCCGCTCCAGGTCCCAGGGATTACGCACCGGACCGTAGAAGCTGGTCTCGTTGGACGAGCCCATGGCGAACTCATCCATATTGGTCTTACCCAGCATCACCGCGCCGGCCTGCTTCAGCTTGGCAGTGACGGTCGCGTCATACGGAGCTTCAAAGTTATCCAGCATGCGCGAGCCACAGCTGGTACGCACCCCGAGCGTACAGAAAATATCCTTGTGCAAGAACGGAATACCCGTAAGCGCAGCGGCCTCACCGCTGGCCAGGCGTCGGTCAGCGGCCTCGGCCTGCTGCAGCGCAGAGGCTTCGGTCAGGGTGATCGTGCTGTTCAGCTGCGGGTCGAGTCTGGCGATGCGATCCAGTAACCCGCGGGTCAACTCCTGGCTGGAAAACGCTCCGCCGCGCAACCCGGCCGCCAGCTCCGCAATTGACTTGTTGTGCATGGGTGTATCCGTCGCCGCTTACTCGATGACCTTGGGTACCAGGTACAGGCCGGCCTCGACCCGCGGCGCGATACGCTGGAACTGTTCGCGCTGATCGGATTCCGTCACCTCGTCCGCGCGCAGGCGCTGGCTGGCCTCCATCGGATGCGCCAGCGGCTCCACGGCGGCGGTGTCGACCGCGTTGAGTTGTTCCACGAAGGCGAGGATGTCCGAAAGGTTACGCGCGTAGCTTTCCGACTCCCCCGGCTCCACCCCCAGACGCGCAAGATGGGCGATTCTGGCGACTGCCTCTGTGTCCAACGACATGTTGTTGATCCCGATTGCCGGTTGATGCGAAACCGAACGGTAGCACACTTAATGGCTTGCCCAAAATCTCCCCCGTTGTTAGATTACATCCCTTTAATAGCGCTAGGGATTCAGCCCTCCATGTTCAGAAGTCTGCTGGGGATTTTTTCCAACGATTTGTCGATCGATCTGGGTACCGCGAACACCCTCATTTACGTGCGCGGCCAGGGTGTAGTGCTCGACGAACCTTCGGTAGTCGCGATTCGCCAGGACCGCGGCCCCGGCGGCCCCAAGAGCATCGCCGCGGTGGGCGCCGAAGCCAAGGCCATGCTGGGCCGGACCCCTGGCAACATCACAGCGATACGGCCCTTGAAAGAAGGAGTGATCGCCGACTTCACGGTCACCGAAAAAATGCTCCAGCACTTCATCCACAAAGTGCACGAGGCGCGTTTCTTTCGCCCCAGCCCGCGAGTACTGATCTGTGTGCCCTGCGGATCCACGCAGGTGGAGCGGCGCGCCATCAAGGAATCGGCGGCCGGCGCCGGTGCGCGCGAGGTTTACCTGATCGAGGAGCCGATGGCGGCGGCCATCGGGGCGGGCATGCCGGTCGACGAAGCGCGCGGCTCCATGGTGCTGGACATCGGCGGCGGCACCTCGGAAGTGGCGGTGATATCTCTCAACGGTATTGTCTATTCGGCCTCGGTGCGCATCGGCGGTGACCGTTTCGACGACGCCATCGTCAACTATGTACGCCGCAACTACGGCACCCTGATAGGCGAGTCGACCGCCGAACACATCAAGCAGCAGATCGGCTCCGCCTACCCGGGCGCCGAGATGAAGGAAATCGAAGTGAAGGGACGCAACCTCGCGCAAGGCGTCCCGCGCAGTTTCACCCTCAACAGCAACGAAATCCTGGAAGCGCTGCAGGAGCCGCTGGCGGGCATTGTGGGCGCGGTGAAAACCGCCCTGGAGCAAACCCCGCCGGAGCTGGGTGCCGACGTCGCGGAACGCGGCATTGTACTCACCGGGGGCGGCGCACTACTGCGCGACCTGGACCGGCTGTTGATGGAGGAAACCGGCCTGCCGGTGGTGGTTGCCGACGATCCGCTGACCTGTGTGGCACGCGGCGGCGGGCGGGCGCTGGAACTGCTCGACGAGCGCGGCGGCGACGTATTCGCGGTCGAATAAACTCCGAGAGGTTGTGTTATCAAGCAGATTTTTACAGCAGGCCCGCCGCTATTAGCCCGTTTGCTGGGCCTGGTTCTGCTCTCCATTCTGTTGATGACGCTGGACCATCGCCAGCACCACCTCGATAGCCTGCGCACTGCCCTGTCGGTCATGGTCTACCCGCTGCAGTTACTGGTCGACCTGCCGCGCGCCACCGGCCAGTGGTTTCGTGAGTCGCTTGCCACCCGGCGTGAACTGCAGGAGGAAAACGCCAGCCTGCGCACCCAGCACCTGGTCCTGAACACGCAGCTGCAGAAGCTGGAGGCCCTGGAGGCCGAGAACCGCCGCCTGCGCGCGCTGCTGGATTCATCCTTCCAGGTCGGTGATCGGCCCATGCTCATTGCCGCCCTGCTCTCGGTCGACATGGACCCCTACCGGCACCAGATCCAGATCAACAAAGGTTCGCTCGATCGAGTCTACGACGGTCAGCCGCTGCTCGACAGCCAGGGCGTCATGGGGCAGCTGATCGATGTCGGCCCGTTCACCGCCACAGCCATGCTGATCACCGATCCGAGCCACGCTATCCCGGTGCAGTTCAATCGAACCGGGCTGCGCACCATTGCGCTGGGCACCGGTTCCATCGACCGTCTGGACCTGCCGCACATTCCCAACAATGCCGATATCCGGGTCGGGGATCTGCTGGTCACCTCGGGTCTGGGCGGGCGTTTTCCGCCCGGCTACCCGGTCGCGGATGTCACCACCGTTGAGCAGGACCCGGGAAATACCTTTTCGCACGTCGTCGCGCGGCCGCGTGCGGCGCTGGACAGCAGCCGTGAGGTGCTGCTGGTATGGCCTACCGACCCGCAACGGCCGGTTCCGCCACCCGCTTCGGCGCCCGAAACCGGCGCGTCTGACTCTGCTGCATCTGACTCTGCTGCATCTGACTCTGCTGCATCTGACTCTGCTGCATCTGACTCTGCTGCATCGGACTCTGCTGCATCGGACTCTGCTGCGCCTGACTCTGCCGACCCTGACTCGGCTGCCGGTGGGCCATGAACCTGACCCGTCACCACGGCGGCATCGTCATTGTGCTGAGCTTCGCCGCGGCCCTGCTGCTGACCATCATTCCCTTACCGGAGGGACTGCGCAACTGGCGACCCGACTGGGTCGCACTGACTCTCATTTTCTGGTGCCTGGCGCTGCCCTATCGGGTGAGCGTCGGCTCGGGCTTCATCGTCGGCCTGTTTCTGGACACTCTGACCGGGACCCTGCTTGGGCAGCACGCCCTGGCATTGAGCCTGATCGCCTATGTGTGCGTGCGGCTGCACCAGCGCGTCAGGCTTTACCCGATCTGGCAGCAGGCGCTGACGGTGCTGGTCCTGCTGGTCCTTCATCAGCTGATCACGCTGTGGGTCGACCGCACCATCGGCCGTCCCGGACTGCCGCTGAGTTACTGGCTGCCCTCGCTGGTCGGAATGCTGCTGTGGCCGTTGATACACCGCATATTGACCACTCTGCGCGTCAATTTCTCGGTCCAGTAAGGCATGGCATATCCGGTCACCATAAAGGATTATCTGTTCGAAAGCCGCCTGTTCATGCAGCGTTCGATCCAGGCGCTGGTGTTTGCCGCGCTGCTGCTCGCCGCCCTGGTGGGACGCCTGATTTACCTGCAGGTGGTGGCGCACGAGCACTTCATCACCCTGTCCGACGACAACCGCATCAAGATCCTGCCGCTGCCGCCCAACCGCGGACTGATCTTCGACCGCAACGGTCTCATCCTGGCCGACAACCTGCCCTCCTACCGGCTCGAGATCACCCCCGAACAGGTGCGCGACATGCAGGGCACCCTGGACCGGCTGGCACAGCTGGTCAATATACGCGACGTCGATCGCAAGCGTTTCGACAATCTGCGCGCACGCACTCCCGCCTTCAAACCGGTACCGTTGCGCTTTCACCTCAGCGACGAGGAGGTGGCCCGCTTTGCCATCGACCGGCACAAATTCCCCGGCGTCGACATCGTCGCCGGCCTGTCGCGTCACTACCCGCACGGCCCGCTGGCGGCCCATGCGCTCGGTTATGTGGGACGGGTGGACGAACGCGACCTGCAGCGCATCGATGCCTCCAACTACAGCGGCACCACTCACATCGGCAAGGTCGGCGTCGAGAAAACCTACGAGGATGTGCTGCACGGCAAAGTCGGTTTCAGCCAGGTGGAGACCAATGCCGAGGGCCGGGTATTGCGTACTCTGGTGCGCACCCCGCCGGTGCCCGGCGAGAACCTTTACCTGACGCTGGACGCCGAACTGCAGAACGTCGCCGAGCAGGCCTTCGGCGACAACGCCGGTGCTGCGGTGGTGATCGACCCCAACAACGGCGATGTACTGGCCTTCGTCAGCAAACCCACCTACGACCCGAACCTGTTCGTCAACGGCATCGACACGGAAACCTACCACGCGCTGAACACCGATCCCCAGCGTCCGCTGTTCAATCGTGCGCTGCGCGGCCAGTATCCGCCGGGATCGACTCTCAAGCCATTCGTTGGCCTGGGGGGACTGGAGCAAGGCATCACCAGCCCCCAGGCCCATACCTACTGTCCCGGCTTCTATCAATTGCCGGGCAAGGATCGCAAGTACCGCGACTGGAAACGCACCGGGCACGGTACCGTCGATCTGCACAGCGCGATTGCCGAATCCTGTGACGTGTATTTCTACGACCTGGCGCTATCCATGGGCATAGACCGGCTGCATGAGTTCCTGTCCCAGTTCGGTTTCGGTACACCGACCGGCATCGACATCAGCGGTGAACTGGGTGGTCTGCTGCCTTCGCGCGACTGGAAGCGCGGCGCACGCAGTGAACCCTGGTTCCCGGGCGAAACGCTGATCACCGGCATCGGCCAGGGTTTTGTACTGACTACGCCGGTGCAGCTGGCGAGCGCGACCGCAACTCTGGCGCGCTACGGCCATCGCCTCAAACCGCACATTGTGGCTTCGACGCAGAAATACGACGATCCCGAACTGACCCCGCTGACGGTGGAAACCGTGCTGGATATCCGGGTCGAAGACCGCCATCACTGGATCGACGTGATCGACGCCATGCGCGAAGTGGTGCACGGCAAGCGCGGCACGGCGCGCAAAATCGCGATCGACATCGAGTACGACATTGCCGGCAAGACCGGCACCGCCCAGGTGTTCGGGCTCAAGGAAGAGGAAAAATACGACGCCGAGAAGCTGGCCAAGAAACTTCACGACCATTCGCTGTTCATCGCCTTTGCACCGGTCGATGAGCCGACGGTCGCCATTGCCATTGTGGTCGAGCACGGCGGCAGCGGCAGCGCCGTGGCGGCACCGATCGCGCGTACCATCCTGGACAAGTTCCTGGAGAAAACCGCCTCATGAGCACCCTTCTGGACGGCAGCCGCGAGGACGCCAGTCGGCGCGACTGGCAGCATATTCTGCATATCGATGCCGCCTTGCTGTTCGGCCTGCTGGCGCTGTCCGGGCTGGGCCTGTTCGTCCTGTACAGCGCCGCCGGACAGGAGCAGCCGGTGTTGCTGCGCCAGCTTATCCGCCTGACGGTGGCGTTCGGCGGTATGGCGCTGGTCGCCCAGCTGCGCCCGCAGTGGCTGCAACGCTGGACGCCGTGGATCTACGGTCTGGGAATATTGCTGCTGGTGGCGGTGCTCGTGGTCGGCGACATCGGCAAGGGCGCCCAGCGCTGGCTGGACTTCGGCTTTATTCGCTTTCAGCCCTCGGAAATGATGAAACTCGCGGTGCCGATGATGGTGGCCTGGTACCTGTCGGACCAGCGCCTGCCGCCGGGCGGCGCACGGCTGAGTGTTGCCGGCGCGCTGATTATCGTGCCGGTACTGCTGATCGCCAGGCAGCCCGACCTGGGCACCGCGCTGCTGATCGGCAGCGCAGGCTTTTTTGCGCTGTTTCTGGCCGGGCTGTCATGGCGGCTGCTGGCCGGGCTGGTGGTGGCGGGCGCCGGCGCGGCACCGGTATTGTGGCATTTCATGCACGACTACCAGCGCCAGCGCGTGATCACCTTCCTCAATCCGGAGCAGGACCCGCTCGGCACCGGCTACCATATCATCCAGTCGAAAATCGCTATCGGCTCGGGCGGTGTGTTCGGCAAGGGCTGGCTGAACGGCACCCAGGCACACCTGGAATTCCTGCCGGAACGTTCCACCGATTTCATTTTCGCGGTGCTGGGGGAGGAATTCGGGCTGGTCGGCATCCTGGTGGTGCTGGCCATGTACACCATCATTATCGTGCGCAGCGTGTACATCGCCACCCAGGCTCAGGACACCTACGGGCGCCTGCTGGGGGGCAGCCTGGCGATGACCTTCTTCATCTACCTGATTGTAAACACCGGCATGGTGACGGGGCTGTTGCCCGTGGTCGGCCTGCCGCTGCCGCTGATCAGTTACGGAGGCACGTCGATGGTGACCCTGATGGCGGGTTTCGGTATGCTGATGTCCATACATACACATAGAAAACTACTACCGACCTGAGGAGTGCACGTGCAAATAGGGAAGCCGCTGACAAGCTTACTGCTGGGGCTGTGCGCGGGGCTCACCGCGTGCGGTGTACCGGCGGGTGATTTTGATCACAATCCTGAGACACAGGCATTTATCACCGAAATGGTGGAGCGTCACCAGTTCGATCGCAATCAGCTCGAGGCGTTGTTCGCCGACGCCCGCAAGCGCGACGACATCCTGAAAGCCATTGCGCGCCCGGCGGAAAGCAAGCCGTGGTACGAATACCGGCCGATATTCATGACCCAGAGCCGCATCGATGGCGGTGTCGATTTCTGGCGGGCGAACTCGGCGATTCTGAAAAAAGCCGAACAGGCCTACGGCGTCGACGCGGCGATGATCGTTGCCATCATCGGCGTCGAGACCCGCTACGGCGCCAACACCGGCTCCT
>CBDTYI010000122.1:0-7834 GCA_965364565.1 uncultured Gammaproteobacteria bacterium
GGGGAGGAAAGTCCGGGCTCCACAGGGCAGGGTGCCAGGTAACGCCTGGGGGGCGCGAGCCTACGGAAAGTGCCGCAGAAAACATACCGCCGATGGCCTTCGGGCACAGGTAAGGGTGAAATGGTGCGGTAAGAGCGCACCGCGCCGCTGGCAACAGCGGTGGCAGGGTAAACCCCACCCGGAGCAAGACCAAATAGGGGAACATGGGCGTGGCCCGCGCCGTTCCCGGGTAGGTCGCTCGAGGTGCACGGTGACGTGCATCCCAGATGAATGGTTGTCCACGACAGAACCCGGCTTACAGGCCGGCTTCCACCTTTACTGATTACCCTCCGCTTTCCCGGTACAATACGCGAGCTGTTTCACGTATCGTCATGTGTCCTTGAACGCGAATTTTGCTCCCATGGCCGGAAAAGTTTTTGTCAAAACCCACGGGTGCCAGATGAACGAGTACGATTCCGCCAAGATGGTGGATGTGCTCGCTTATGCCCACGGCCTGGAATTGACGCTATCGGCCGATGAAGCCGACGTGTTGCTGCTCAACACCTGCTCGATCCGCGAAAAGGCGCAGGAGAAGGTGTTCTCGCAGCTGGGCCAGTGGCGCGAACTGAAGCAGCAGCGCCCCGAGCTGATTATCGGCGTGGGTGGCTGCGTAGCCAGCCAGGAGGGCGAAGCGTTGCGCGAACGCGCGCCCTACGTGGACCTGGTGTTCGGTCCCCAGACCCTGCACCGTCTGCCGCAGATGATCAGTCAGGTGCGGACCAGCCGCAGTGCCGTGGTGGATATTTCCTTCCCCGAGATCGAGAAGTTCGATCGCCTGCCCGAGCCGCGCGCCGAAGGTCCCACGGCCTTCCTGTCGATCATGGAGGGCTGCAGCAAGTACTGTACGTTCTGCGTGGTGCCCTACACGCGCGGCGAGGAGGTCAGCCGCCCGTTCGACGATATCATCGCCGAGGCGGTCAGCCTGGCGCATCAGGGGGTGCGCGAAATCACGCTGCTGGGCCAGAACGTCAACGCCTATCGCGGCGCCATGGCCGACGCTGGCAGCGCCGACCTGGCGCTGCTGATCACTTACCTCGCGGCTATCGACGGCATTGAGCGCATCCGCTATACCACTTCGCATCCGCTGGAAATGAGCGACAGCCTGATCCAGGTGTACCGCGAGGTGCCGGAGCTGGTCGGTCACCTGCATCTGCCGGTGCAGAGCGGCTCGGACCGGGTACTGGCGGCCATGAAGCGCAATCACACGGCACTGGAGTACAAATCCCGCATTCGCCGCCTGCGCGCGGCACGCCCGGGTATCAGTCTGTCCTCGGATTTCATCGTGGGGTTCCCGGGCGAAACCGGGGCCGACTTTGAAGCTACGATGCAGCTGATCGAGGAGGTCGGTTTCGATCATTCCTTCAGCTTCATCTACAGCCGCCGGCCCGGCACGCCGGCAGCGGAACTACCCGACGACGTGCCGCTGGCGGTCAAGAAGCAGCGCCTGGCGCGCCTGCAGGCGCGTATCCAGGAGATGGCCGCCGCAATCAGCGCCGCCATGGTGGGGACTGAACAGCGCATCCTGGTGGAAGGGCCATCGCGCAAAGACCCGGCCCAGATGGCCGGACGCACCGAAAACAACCGCGTGGTCAATTTCGACGCCGGTGCTGACCTGGTCGGCCGCTTCGTCACAGTCCGCATCAGCGAGGCGCTGCCGAACTCGCTGCGCGGTGAACTGCTCGCTGTAGATGATCCTGGCATGGCCGACAAGACGGTTAACTGGGGCTGATGCCCGGCAAGCAACGAGCGTTTTGGATCCCGAACCCGCTTCTGTCACCCTGACCCTGCAGCCCGCTGACAACCAGCGGCTGGCTTCCCTGTGCGGTCAATTCGACGAGCACCTGCGCCAGCTCGAGCGGCGCCTGCATGTCGAAATCAGCAACCGCGGAAATCAGTTCCGCATCGTCGGCAATGACCGCGCCCCACACCTGGCCGGGGAAGTGCTGGAGAATCTCTACGACGCTACTCTGGAGGCGCCGCTGACGCCGGAGCGGGTGCACCTGTACCTGCAGCAGGCCGGGCTGGATGGGCTGGAACAAAGCGGGGATGGCACCGAAAAGGGCCTGCTGATACACACCCGGCGCTCGATTATCCGACCGCGCGGCGCGCACCAGCAGGACTATATTCGCAACATTACGGACCTCGACATCAATTTCGGCGTCGGACCGGCCGGCACCGGCAAGACCTACCTGGCGGTGGCCTGCGCGGTGCAGGCGCTGGAGCGCGAAAGCGTGCGCCGCCTCGTGCTGGTGCGCCCGGCGGTAGAAGCAGGCGAGCGGCTCGGGTTCCTGCCGGGCGACCTGGTCCAGAAGGTCGATCCCTATCTGCGCCCCCTGTATGACGCCTTGTTCGAAATGCTCGGCTTCGAGCGGGTCGCCAAGCTGATCGAGCGCAACGTGATCGAGATCGCGCCGCTCGCCTTCATGCGCGGCAGAACCCTGAACGACGCTTTTGTGATTCTGGACGAGGCGCAGAACACCACCGTCGAGCAGATGAAAATGTTCCTCACCCGTATCGGCTTCGGTTCCACGGCGGTGATAACCGGCGATGTGACGCAGATCGATCTGCCCAAGGGCGTGAAGTCCGGGTTGCGTCAGGTGGTCGACGTACTGCAGGGGATCGACGGCATCGGCTTCACCTGGTTCGATGCGCGCGACGTGGTGCGCCATCCGCTGGTGAAGAAAATCCTCAACGCCTACGAGCGCTTCGAGCAGGGTGCCGATGACCACTGAGCGGATGCCGCAGGTCGAGCTGGAGGTGCAGTACGCGCTGGAGGACAGCGAGCTTCCGACGGAACGGGATTTTCGCGTCTGGACGCTGGCGGCACTGCAGCAGTGCAGCGAACCCGTGGAGCTGGTGATACGGGTGGTTGACGCGGCGGAGAGCCGCGATCTGAACCGGCGCTATCGCGGCAAGGACAAGGCGACCAATGTATTGTCGTTTCCCTTCGAGGCGCCGCCCGGCATCGCGTCGCGGCACCTGGGTGATGTGGTGATCTGCGCCCCTGTGGTAAAAAGAGAGGCCACGGAGCAGGGTAAGCGGGCGCCGGATCACTGGGCGCACCTGGTGGTGCACGGAATCCTGCATCTGTGCGGTTTCGATCACCACAGCGAGCAGGATGCCCAGGAAATGGAAGCGCTGGAGAAGCGCATACTGCAGCACATGGGGATCGCCGATCCCTACGATGTGGCAATGTAAGGGACAGCATGAAAGAAGATCGGAGTAGCGGCGGGTCGACCCAGCGGTCCTGGGTAGATCGCCTGAGTCAGGCCCTGCTGGGTGAGCCCAAGGATCGCGAACAGCTGATTGCGCTGCTGCGCGATGCGCAGCGGCGCGGCTTGTTCGACGCCGATGCGCAGGCGATGATCGAAGGGGTTCTGCAAGTCGCCGACATGCAGGTGCGCGACATCATGATCCCGCGTTCCCAGATGGTGGTTGTGAATCGCGACGCCGACCCCGAAGAGCTGATTGCCGTCGCTATAGAGTCGGGGCACTCGCGTTTCCCGGTGATCGGCGACAGCCGTGACGAGGTTGTCGGGGTGTTGCTGGCCAAGGATCTGCTGCGCTATTCGTCCAAACGTGACCCGGAACAGTTTTCGGTGCGCGAGCTGCTGCGCCCGGCCGTGTTCGTGCCGGAGAGCAAACGCCTGAATGTCCTGCTCAAGGAGTTTCGTGCCAGTCGTAATCACCTCGCCGTCGTGGTCGACGAGTACGGGGGCGTGGCCGGCATGGTCACCATCGAGGACGTACTGGAGCAGATCGTCGGCGAGATCGAGGACGAGCACGACATCGACGAGGAAACCTTCATCCGCAAGTACAGCGACGTCAACTTTACCGTCAAGGCTCTGACCCCGATCGAAGATTTCAACGAGTACTTCGGTACCGAGTTCAGCGACGAGGAGTTCGATACCATCGGTGGACTGGTGACACACAAACTGGGCCGGCTGCCCAAGCGCGGCGAGACCATCATCATCGAGAACATGAGCTTCAAAATCCTCAATGCGGATAACCGTCGCATCCGCCTGATGAAGGTGACACTGCTGCGTACCCCGGAAGCTGTCGAGCCGCCCCTGAACGCCTGATCGCATGTCAGTCCCAGCGAGCAAGCTGCTGACCGGGCTGGCTGCGCTGCTGTGCGGTGCGCTGGTGCCGCTCGGCTTTGCGCCGTTCGGCTGGTACCCGCTGACCCTGCTCGGCGTCGCCGCGCTGGCCGCGCTGCTGTATGCCGCCAGGCCCCGCGATGCGCTGCTGATCGGCTGGCTGTTCGGTATCGGACAGTTCGGTGTCGGCGTGTCCTGGGTCTATATCAGTATCTATCTGTACGGGCACGCCAGCCTTTGGCTGTCCGTCGCCGTGATGCTGCTGCTGGTCGCGTTCCTGGCGTTGTTTCCGGCGCTGATGGCCTGGGCCTTGGCGCGCGCCCCGCTCATGCCGGCGGGCCGCTTTCTGGTCGTCATGTTTCCCGCCGCCTGGACACTGACCGAATGGCTGCGCTCCTGGCTGCTGACCGGCTTTCCCTGGCTCAACCTGGGGTACAGCCAGGTGGACGGCCAGCTGCTGGGCTTTGCGCCGCTGCTGGGGGTTTACGGTATCAGCTGGCTGGTGGCCCTGAGCGGCGGGCTGCTGGTCTGGGCGCTGCGCGCGCCGTCCAGGGCGCGCCTGTTTGCGGCCGCCGCCCTGGTGTTGATCTGGCTGGGTGGCCTGGCACTGAACCAGCTGCACTGGACCGAGGCGGCCGGGGACAAACTCAGAGCGACGCTGGTGCAGGGCAATATTCCCCAGGAACTCAAGTGGCAAGCCGAGCAGCAGCGCACCACGCTGGAGCGCTATGTGGCGCTCACCCGCCAGCATCTCGACAGTGACGTCGTGGTGTGGCCGGAAACCGCGGTTCCGGCCTTTTACGATCAGGTCGCGGCGGATTTCCTGGAGCCACTGGGCGTGGAATTGCAGCAGCACGGCGTTTCGCTGCTGACCGGCATCCCGGTGCTGGATCGCAGCCGCTGGGACTATTTCAATGCGGTCATCAGTCTCGATCAGCCGCAGCGCTTCTATTACAAGGTGCACCTGGTGCCGTTCGGGGAGTACCTGCCGTTGCGCGACTGGCTGGCGGAGGTGCTGGATTTTCTGCCGGTACCGGAGGCCGACTTCAGCGCCGGCGATCCGCAGCAGCCGTTGCTCAACGCAGCCGGCTACCCGGTTGGTTCGTCCATCTGCTACGAGATCGCGTTCGGCGAACAGTTGATCGCTGCGCTGCCAGAGGCGGCCTTTCTGGTCAACGTCAGCAATGACGCCTGGTTCGGCGACTCGCTGGCGCCGCACCAGCACCTGGAGATGGCGCGCATGCGGGCGCGGGAAACCGAGCGCTACCTGCTGCGCGCCACCAACACCGGCATTTCCGCCATTATCGATGCCGATGGCAGGCTGCTGGTGCAGAGCAAACAGGCGCGTACGGAAACCATCTCCGCCGACCTGCAGCCGCGCAGCGGCGCTACGCCTTATGCACGCGTCGGCAACTGGCCGGTGGTGATCGCCTGCAGCCTGGTGTTGCTCGCCGGTGTGGGTGCGCGTCGCAATCGCGCCTGATCAGTCGGTCTCCAGCGGCCAGCGCCGGAAGGTCTCATTATCGCAGTGAGGGCAGGCGGGGATGCGGGCGGTGTGATGGAAGTGCAGCGCCTCGTTGCAGGCGCTGCAGTACAGGGTGCCGGGCCCGGTCACTTCGCCGCTGTGGTAGGGTGGGTCCTGTCGCAGTTCGTTTTGCAGTTCCGCCCATTCGACGCGGGTGCGATCGGCTACCTGGCTGAACAGGTCCAGCAGCCGGGTTTCGATGCGGTCGATATCGAAACGCAGCCAGTCACCCAGCTCTTCGCCGGTTTCCTCCAGATGACGACCGACGTCCTGCAGGTCGCGCTTGACATAGTAAGCGATCTTTTCCGCCTCATCGCGGCTCAGTTCCTCCAGCTCCACCGCCGTTTCACGCGCCTTTTCCACGCTGTGGCGTAGGCTCGGCAGGGCGCGAGTCTCAGCCTCCTCGAAGGCGTGGCGTATGCGCTCCATCATGCGGTTATAGGCTTGTACGAGCTTGTCAGTCGCGGGACTGGTCATTTCCGTCTCCTGGATCAGGCAGTTCCAAGCTAAGTCTAGACTGGATTTTCCCTGCTCAAAACCACTTTAACCACAAAGGCACACGAAGGTCACGACGGTAAGGAATGGTTGTGCGGGCAGGCTGTTGGAGCGTGGCCAAGTGGCGACGACGGCCTGTGCAGAGCCGGTAACATAGGCCCGCAAGGTGTTACTTCGTGTCCTTTGTGTGCCTTTGTGGTTACAGAACAGGCCCTGAGGCTTTGCCACGGCGTGTTGTTCGGCCGGTACACGGTACGGTATTCTTGCCGCTTTGAATCTGGCGGCAGGCAACCGGGATGGAAGAAGGCTACAATCCGCAGGAAATCGAGGCGCGCATCCAGCGGGACTGGGAGCAGCAGGCCACATTTCGTGCCGTGGAGGACGAATCCCGCGAGAAATACTATTGCCTGTCGATGTTCCCCTACCCCAGCGGGCGCCTGCACATGGGCCACGTGCGCAACTACACCATCGGCGACGTGATTTCGCGCTACCAGCGCATGCTGGGCAAGAATGTGCTGCAGCCGATGGGCTGGGACGCGTTCGGGCTGCCGGCCGAGAACGCCGCCATCAACAACCGCGTGCCGCCCGCCAGGTGGACTTACGAAAACATCGAGTACATGCGCGGCCAGCTCAAGCGGCTCGGGTTCGGCTACGACTGGGCGCGCGAGCTGGCGACCTGCGATCCTGCCTATTATCGCTGGGAACAATGGTTTTTTACCAAGTTGTTCGAGCGGGGGCTGGTGTACAAGAAAACCGCGCTGGTGAACTGGGATCCGGTCGATCAGACGGTGCTCGCCAACGAGCAGGTCATCGACGGCAAAGGCTGGCGTTCCGGCGCCCCCGTGGAGCGCCGTGCCATCCCGCAGTGGTTCCTCAAGATCACCGATTATGCGCAGGAGTTGCTGGATGACCTGGACGCGCTCGACGGCTGGCCGGAGCAGGTGCGCACCATGCAGCGCAACTGGATCGGTCGCTCCGAGGGCGTGGAACTGCACTTCGCGGTCGAGGGTGAGGAGCAGCCGCTGAGCGTGTTTACCACCCGGCCCGATACGCTTATGGGCGTTACCTACGTCGCGGTGGCGCCGGGCCACCCGCTCGCATCGCAGGCGGCCAGGGGCAATGCGGCGCTCCAGGCGTTCATCGAAGAGTGCGCCCACACCAAAGTGGCCGAAGCCGACATGGCGACGCTGGAAAAGAAAGGTGTCGACACCGGTGTCAGGGCGATCCATCCGATCAGCGGCGAGGCCGTGCCGGTATGGAGCGCCAACTTCGTTTTGATGGAGTATGGTGCCGGGGCGGTGATGGCGGTGCCCGCGCACGATCAGCGCGACTATGAATTCGCGCAGGCCTACGGACTGCCGATCCGTCAGGTGGTCTATCCGGTCGATGCTTCGGTGGCGGCCGATGTGGAACAGGCCGCTTTCACCGATAAGGGCGTGCTGAAGCACTCCGGTCCGTTTGACGGGCTCAGCTCGGAACAGGCCTTCGACGCCATTGCCGCGCATTTGGAAGCCGCGGGCAAGGGGCGCAAAACGATCAACTTCCGGCTGCGCGACTGGGGCGTTTCCCGGCAGCGCTACTGGGGCTGTCCCATTCCCATGATCAACTGCCCGGCCTGCGGTTCGGTGCCGGTGCCGGAAGATCAGCTGCCGGTCGAGTTGCCGCGCGACGTGGT
>CBDTYI010000123.1:0-7730 GCA_965364565.1 uncultured Gammaproteobacteria bacterium
GACTGTCTCGACGTTCGGCCGCCCCGCAAGTCTGTGGACGAATGCACTGCCGATACCACCCGAGCCGCCCGTGATCACGACCTTCATCGAGACGGTCGCCGCCGGTTCATCTGAAGCGCGGACTCATGGGCCGCCCTCAACCTGTGGGTGTTCCGTCGGCACCGCCGAGCACCAGGTCAAAGCTGGCCTGCAGCTCCACACCGGGTAGATCCGCCGCGAGGAACTCCGCCTGCACCAGGTGGCGCCGTTCCGCGGGCACCCGATTGAACAGGAAATCAGCCGCATTGCGGGGGTCCCCCTGGACATACAACTGAGTAACCAGAGGAGTTGATTGCGGGGCAAACACCGCCATGTGGATGTGCGGCGTACGCCCCGGATAGGGCACCGGCCGGATTGTGCGGAAACGGTAACGCCCTGCCCCGTCGGTAACGGTGTGGCCATAGCCCTGAAAATTCTCATCGCGCTGTGCCGGACCGCGCTCGCCGGGGTGACGATAACGCCCGTTGGCATCACATTGCCAGAGTTCAATCCGCGCGTCCGGTATCGGCCGGCCATTGAGGTCCTGCACACGACCACTGAGTTCCGTCACCCGCCCCGCGGCGACAGCGCCGCGACCGGCAACGCGCGTCAGGTCGTTGTCATCGTCCAGCGGCAACTCCACCGGGTAAAACGGGCCGGCGCTCTGGGCGGGCGTAGCCAGCAGTCGGCCGCCGGCCAGGGTTGGAGTTGTCACCAGCATGCCTGCCAGCGTAGCGAGCAGACGGCGTCTGTTAAGATCGGGGTTCACGCGGGGCCTCCTCCGTAGTGCCTTACCTGGTTGAGGCAACCGCGCGGGCGATAAGTTTCCTGACGGGTACTTTGTCCCCCTGCGTCCTCAGACCCAGAACACCAGCCGTGATTGCGGTTGCAGTCTTTCCGCGCACACGCGGATGGTGTGCGTGGGGTAGCTGGCCCGGCACGCGACAATGGCGTCTATCACCGGGCCGGCATCCCTTATGGCGAAGAAGGTCTGGCCCCACGGCTGCCACCGTACGTGGCCGTCTACCACGCGCGGGGTGTGGTCGATGCGCACAACACAGTCACCGCACAGATATCTGGTCACCAGCTGATTGACTTCAGCCAGTCTGCCTGCGGTCCGAAGCCGGGTTAAGGGCTGAGCTGCCTGCATCGTCTTATCCTCCAGTGTGTGCGGCTGACGCCGGTGTAGAGTTCCAGTTGTCCGAGCGGGTGATGGTGGTGTCCCGCTGAGCCGGTTCAGGCCTTTGGCGGGGGTGATGACACAGGTTGCATAAGCCTGCTTTTGCTGCGTCAAACCTGTCCCGTCGGGCCTGTGTCATGTCATTGCAAAGCCAGCTTAAGCCCCCCGCCCAGCGCCGAACAGTTGGATAGGCGCGAAATATAGTTCGGAATTCTCGAACTATGGGGCGCGCCGGGTGACTGCGACGCCATACCTTCGCCGGGTGGATTTGTGTCTATACTACGGTGTTGAAAACGTTTCGAGATCAACACGCAGCGGACACCCGTATGACAATACCTCGGCAGCAAGAAACTAACACGGTCGGCCTCCCCGGTCTCCTGACATGCCATTGATCGAATCTATTCTGCTGACTGCCGCGCAGGTATCCACTTCCAAAGGGCAGCAGCTTTTGACCAATGCCAGCGGGTTCTTCTTCCAGCGCGACGAGCGCCTTTTTCTGGTCACCAGCCGGCACGTGTTGAGCGATGCAGCGAGCCAGCACTTTCCGGACCGCATCGAGATCGAGCTGCACGTCGACCCTGACAACCTGGCCGAGTCCACCGGGTTCTCGATTCCGCTGTACCGCAACGGCGAGCGCGCCTGGCGCCAGGGTGTGGACACTGCCGGCGAAATCGACGTCGCGGTAATCGAAATCGAACGCGACGCGTTACCCGCCGAGGCCGTATACCACGCCTTCACGCCGCAGCATCTGCCCGAGCGGTTCGATCAGGTCGAGGTCGGCACCTCGCTGCTGGTGGTGGGCTTTCCGCTCGGTTTCCACGATACGCTGCACCACATGCCGGTGGTGCGCCAGGCGGTGATCGCGTCTTCGTTCGGCCTGCGTTTCAAAGGTGAGGGCTACTTCCTCACCGACGCCCGCACCCACCGGGGCACCAGCGGCGCGCCTGTCGTGATGCGCATATCCGACCCGGAAGCGGCGCACGGCGACCTGCCGTGGATGCTGCTCGGGGTCCACTCGGCGCGACTCGAGGTCGGCGCGCCCGACCCGCAAGCCGACGAGGCGCTGGGCCTGAACTGCGCCTGGTACGCGGACATCCTCCTGACACTGACCGAAGCCTGATCACGGGCCGGCGACGTCGAGCGCATCCGCGGTCTTGCGCGGCCAGCGCCGCTGCAGCCAGCCGTGCGCATCTTCGTGCAGGGACAGCAGCACCGGCACCAGCACCAGCACCAGCGCGGTGGCAAAGGCGAGACCGAAGGCAATGGATGTCGCCATCGGAATCAGGAACTGGGCCTGCAGCGAGGTCTCGAACAGCAACGGCGTCAGCCCGGCGATGGTGGTGAGCGATGTCAGCAGCACCGCACGCAGACGCTGGCAGGCGGCTTCGACCAGGGCTTCGCGCAGCGCCAGGCCGGACTCGCGCAGGCGTTTGTAAAAACTCACCAGAATGATGGAATCGTTGACCACGATACCGGACAGGCCGAACAGGCCGAACAGCGACAGGATGGTGATATCCAGCCCCATGACCCAGTGCCCAATGAGCGCCCCGACCACACCGAACGGTATGACGGCCATCACCACCAGGGGCCAGCCGTAGGAAGCGAACACCCACGCCAGCACCAGGTATATCAGCGTCAGGCCGAGCAACACGCCGTGCTTCATGTCACCGATGGTCTCGGCCTGGTCCGCCGCCCGGCCCTCGAAGGAATAGGTGACGCCATAGCGGGATTCGAGATCGGGCAGCACGCTCTCCTCCAGCGAAGCGAGCACGCGGTTGGCGTTGCTCACACCGGCATCGACTTCGCCGCTCACCTCAACCGCGAGCAACCCCTCGGCGTGCCGCACCGCCTGGAAACCCTGCCGGGCGCGCCAGCGCGCCACGGAGGTGAGTGGTACATACTCACCGGACGCCACCCTGATGTTGACGCGCCCCAGCGTGCTGAGCAGATTGCGTTCCTGTTCGGGCAGCTGCACCCGAACCTCGACCTCATCCGGCCCGTCCTGAAAGATCTGCACCAGCCGTCCCTCGAAGGCGGTGCGCAGCTGGCGACCGAGTTCGGCCGTGGTCAGTCCCAGCGCCTCACCGGCCGGAGTCAGCTCGTAGATGAGCTGTTCGCGGCCGAACGGCATATCGTCTTCCACGCCGAATACGCCGGGGATGGTCTCCAGTGACGAGGCCAGGTCCAGGGCCGCCCGCTTCAGGGTGAGCGCATCGCGGCCGGTAAGCCGCACGTTCACGTCGCGACCCGGGGGTCCCGGCTGGCGTACACTGATGGTGAAGTGCTCCAGACCGGCCGGAAGCACGACGCGCTCCTGCCAGGCGCGGATGAATTGCGGGTTGCGCACGCTGCGCTGCTCCGAGGGCACCAGCTCGACCATCAGGGCGCCGAGCTGATCCCCGCTGCGCTCCAGATGCGCCTGGGCGTTGACGGACGAACCATGGCGGGCAACCACCGTGGACAGCAGCCGGCCGATACGATCGGTGTCCAGCGCTTCATCGAGCGGCGCCGGCTCCGTTCCGGTCTTGCCGTGCAGCGCGGCCTGCCCGGCGACCAGGCGCTCACCCAGCGCCGCCTCGGTGTCGTACAAGGTCTGCTCCAGATGCGCGAGGAAGGCGTCGACCCGCTCGCGGGGCGTGCCGGCGACAAAGGCCACATTGGCGTACAGCACCTGTGACTCCGGCGACGGGAAGAACGTGAAGTTCAGATAGCCGCCGGCGCGCAGGCCGGCGGCGAACAGCAGCAGGGCCACGGCGGTGGCGAGTGTCGCGGCGCGATTATCAAGTGCCGCACCCACGAAGGGCCGGAACATCCGTTCACGGAAGTGTTCGAAACGCCGATCCAGTCGAGCGCGCAGCCCGGTCGCCGGCGCGTGATGCAGTTTGACAAAAGAGTGGCGCAGATGACCGGGAAGGACCAGGAAACTCTCGACCACCGAGGCGAGAATCACGGCGATAATGACCAGCGGAATGGTGAACAGAATTTTTCCGATGATGCCGCCGACCAGCATCAGCGGCAGGAAGGCGGCAACCGTGGTCAGCGACGAGGCCATCACCGGGGCCAGCATACGGCGCGCACCGCCCTCGGCGGCGAGCAGTGGGGCCTCGCCCGCCTGATAGTGGGCCAGCGCATCTTCGCCGACCACGATTGCGTCATCGACAATGATGCCGAGCGCCATGATGAGCGCGAACAGGCTGATCATGTTGATGCTGTCGCCGGCCACGTAGAGGATAGCCAGCGTGGCCATGAACGAAACCGGGATCCCGACCGCGACCCAGAACGCAACGCGCGCGGTCAGGAACAGATACAGGATACCGACCACCAGCACCAATCCACCCAGGCCGTTCTTCAGCAGCAGCATGATGCGCTGCTTGATGAGCTGCCAGGATTCATCGTAGACACGCACGTTGACGCCCTGCGGCAGGGTCGGTCGGGTGTCCTGCAACCACTGCTCGAGCACCCTGGCCGCCTCCAGTGAGTCACCGGTTTCGGCCCGTTGCAGCAGCAGCTCAACGGCGGGTTTGTCCGCGACGCTCAGGGTCACACCGCCGGGGCGCGGTTGCCGCTCGATGCGTGCAATGCTGCCGAGATCGATACGATAGTCGTCTTCGCTCACCACCGGCAGGCGGGCAAAGCCCGATGGGTCGCGGCGCTGGTCCAGGCTGCGCAGCTCGCGCGCCGCCTCGCCGTCGCCCACGGTGCCGGCCGGCAGATCGCGCGACAACGCCCCGACGCGCTCGGCAACGTCATCCAGACTCAGATCCAGTTCCTGCAGCATGGAACTGCCGATCTCAATGGCGATTTCCTCTTCCGGCCGACCGTTGAAGGTGATCCGGTCGATACCGCGGCGCAGCAGTTCGGTCTCGAATTCGTGCGCCAGCTCCCGCAGCTCGGCCACGTTGTCAGGGCCGGTGATCAGTAACCTGGCCACCGCCTCGTAGTTGACGGCATGGGTGACCTGCGGCTCCTCGGCGTCGAGCGGCAGGTTGCGGAATTCGTCGACCTGTTGCTTGACCTGATCAAGCGCAATGACGGGATCGGTGCCCTCCTCGAACTCCAGCGTGATGGACGCCACACCCTGCGCCGAAGTCGAAGTCATCTTGCGCAGGTTGTCGACGTTCTTGAGCCGCTGTTCCAGCGGCTCGGTAATGCCGGTTTCGACGTCTTCGGCACTGGAACCGGTCCACACCACACGCACCGTAACGATATCGAGGGCAAAGTTGGGAAAGAACTGAATGTTGAGCCTGTCCAGTGCGAACACGCCCGCCAGCAGCATCATGAGCATCAGCAGGTTGGCGGCAACCTTGTGATGAGCAAAGATGCCGAGCAGATCGCTGCGCAGTTGCTGATCGGGCGGCGTCATGGTGCAGCCGCGCGGTCGCTCTCGGTGACAGCTTCCACCCGCAGCCCGGTCACGGCATTGGGCAAGTGGGTGGTCACCAGCTGATCGCCGGCATGCAGCTGCGTACTCTTCACCAGCAGCATGGGCTGGTCGCCGGCGCCGGCATAGTCACCCAGTGCGGTCACCGTGATAGCCTGCAGCCGACCGTCGACCAGCTTGTACATACGGTCATTGCCGTACAGGGCGGTATAGGGAACGGCCACCACGCCGGCCTGCGGATCGCGCTGCAGCTGCAGCGTCATCATGCTGCCGAGCCGCAGCAGTTCGGCGCCGCTTTGAATACGAAACAGCCCATCGATGCCACTGGGGTCGGCCTCACCGGACACTCGATCGAGGTACATCACGATCCCGGTGCCACCGGCCCGTGCCGTGGCCGGCAGCGTGCGGCCGGCGTCCAGTGCCTCCAACAGCTCCTGCTGGTAGGGCGCGGGCAGTTTGGCGCGCACCTCCAGGGCATTGGATGGATACAGGGTCAGCAGCGTATCGGCGCGTTTGACCTGATCACCCGCGGCGACCTCGACCCGGGCCACAAACCCGCTGAAAGTCGCGCTTACGGTACTGCGTTCCTGGTCGAGCTGAGCCTGGGTGAGGGCCGCGCGGGCGCGTTCCAGGCGGGCCTCGTACTGGCGCAGACGCGCCTCGTGCTCATCGACCTCCAGCTGCCGGGTCGTGAGGGCCAGCGACTGGCGCTGCCGATCCTGCCGCGCCTGATCGACCGCCGCGTCGGAACCCAGCTTGCGCTCACGCAGATCGCGCGCCCGCTTCAGGGCGCGCTCGGCCAGTTCGAGCAGCTCGCGCTCGTGCGCCAGCGCCGCCTGGTTGGCGGCGTGCTGCAGTCGTTCGCGTTTCAGCTGTGCCTCCAGATCATCGACGTCGGCCTGCGCCTGTTGCACGCGTGGCTCGAAATCGCGCGGGTCCATGCTGAGCAGCAGTTGCCCGGGTTCGATGCGCTGCCCCTCCCTCACCTCCACGGCGGCGATACGGCCATCGGCCGGGGCAGCAGCGCGCAACAACTCGGGTGTCTCGACGCGCCCATACAAGGTCAACGTGGGAGACCGCTGTGCCGGCTGCGCGATCAATGTGTCCACCCGCCACACCCGCTCGCGGCTCTCCACCGGCTGTTGCACCGGCCCGCTCAGCTTCAGGACGACGAATAAAGCGATCCCCGCGCCGAGTATGGCCGCGGCAGCAGCGAGCTTGCGACTGATTCTGGGCATAGATGGCAATGTTTCAACGGCAGACACCAGGAGCCGCGCAGTGTAGCAGAAAGCCCTGAGCGGGTCGGCGCTGATACCTTGACGCCACCGCACTGCCTGGGGCAGTTGAAACAGACAGAAAGCGCAAAAACTCTGGGGACAATACCACAACCGCGCAATCACAACGGTCAGGCCTGACACTCAAACAGGCCCGGTGGCCAACGACCGGCAAGACCGGTACCGGTGTTGAGATGTCAGACCTGACCCCCTCTAGCGTTGCTGACCCGCTGTCAACGCAGTACCGGGTAGTAGGTCTTGAACACCATGCCCTTGCCGGCGTTGGCCGAATGGCAGCTGGCGCAGCTCTCGGCCGCTTCGGCCTTGGCCGCTTTGTCATAAGGCGGTGCGTTGTGACCGAAGTTGAAGAACCCCCAGCCGTTGGTTGCCTTGAAGCGCCCGCTGTCTTTGACCATCACGTCCATACCGTGGAACTCGCCCGCGAAGAAGCCGCGCCCGGACGGCGCGTTCCTGGAGCCGTCCTCGAAATCACCCTTCTGCAACAGCACCAGTTCCTTGGCGATGACGGTACCGTCGGGGAACTCACCGGTGCGCTGGTAGACGGCGTACGCGTCCGGATTGACGTACACATGGTGGTACTCGGGGAAACCCGCTTTGCCGTTGTTCAGGCCGTGCGGCGTCAGGGGCGCGCCGATGAACACCCACTCGCGGAAACCCTCGGGCAACACGAGTTCACCCTGGGTGTTGAAGGTGGCGGCGCCGATACTGGCGCTGCCCTCGGCGGCAGCGACACCCGCCGTCAGCAGACCGCTGGCGATGGCAGTGGACTGCACTAGCGTTTTGAAAATGTGGTTCATGACACTTCTCCTGTTCAATGGTGCGTTTCGACATTCGTGCACGCCCGTAAGGCGTGAGG
>CBDTYI010000124.1:0-7719 GCA_965364565.1 uncultured Gammaproteobacteria bacterium
GCCAGATCGCCGCGCTGCCGGACCCGGGGGGCGCCATCAACGGTCTGGATTACCGGCCCAGCGGCATCCAGGTGGGCCGCATGCGGGTGCCGCTCGGAGTGATCGGTATCATCTATGAATCGCGTCCCAATGTCACCGCGGATGCGGCGGCGCTATGCCTGAAGTCCGGCAATGCCTGCATTCTGCGCGGCGGCTCCGAGGCGCTGCACTCCAACCAGGCCATTGCGCGCTGCATCGAGCAGGGGCTGGAGCAGGCGGGTCTGCCCGCCACTGCCGTGCAGGTGGTCGCCACCACGGACCGCGCCGCGGTGGGCGAACTGCTGAAACTGGAACAATACGTGGACGTCATTGTTCCGCGCGGCGGCAAGAGTCTGATCGAGCGCGTCAGCCGCGAGTCGCGTATTGCCGTGATCAAGCATCTGGACGGGGTCTGTCACACCTACATCGACGACCAGGCCGATATCGACAAGGCGGTCCGGGTCGCGTTCAATGCCAAGACCCAGCGCTATGGCACCTGCAATACCATGGAGACGCTGCTGGTCGCCGCCGGCATTGCCGGGCGTGTGTTGCCGCGGCTCGGCGAGTTGTACCGGGAGCAGGGTGTGGAACTGCGCGGCTGCGAGCGCACCCGCGAGGTGCTGGGCGATATCAAGGCGGCACAGGAGGCCGACTGGGACGAGGAGTACCTGGCGCCGATCCTGGCGGTGCGCGTGGTCGACGATCTGGATGCGGCCATGGAACACATCAGAAAGCACGGCTCCGGTCATACCGACGCCATCGTCACCGAGAACATCAGCCGCGCGCGCCGCTTCCTGCGCGAAGTCGATTCCAGTTCCGTGATGGTGAATGCCTCGACCCGCTTCGCTGATGGTTTCGAATACGGACTGGGCGCGGAGATCGGTATCAGTACCAACAAGCTGCACGCGCGTGGTCCGGTTGGGCTGGAAGGCCTGACCACGCTGAAATTCATCGTCCTCGGTGATGGTCATATCCGCCAGTGAGAGCGGGTCAGGCCCTGTTGACAGGCCCTGACCCATGCTCTGCATCCTCGGCGGGACCTTCGATCCGGTGCATTTCGGTCATCTGCGCCCGGCCCTGGAGGTGCAGCAGGCGCTGGATATCGAGTGCGTGCACCTGCTGCCGTGTCGCGTCCCGCCGCACCGCGCTGCGCCAGTGGCGTCACCGGAACAGCGGCTGGCGCTGCTGCGCGCCGCGCTGGACGACGAACCGGCGCTGGCGATCGACGAGCGCGAGCTGCAGCGCGAGGGGCCGTCCTACATGGTGGATACTCTGGAAGCGGTGCGCCGCGAATGCGGCGCACAACCACTGTGTCTGGCCCTTGGTATGGACGCTTTTGCGGGGCTGGAAAGCTGGCATCGCTGGCAGGACATTCCGACCCTGTGCCACCTGGTCATCATGCAGCGCCCCGGCAGCGTGTGGCCGGATCAGGGTGCCATCGCCGGGTGGGTTAAACAGGGGCGCGTCGAGGCGCCGCACCTGCTGCGCAGTCGGCCGGCCGGCTGCATTGTTGCTGTGCCGGTGACGCAGCTGGCGGTTTCCTCGACGCAGATAAGGGCGTTGCTGGCGGCCGGACGCAGCCCCCGTTATTTGTTGCCGGACGCAGTACTGGATCGAATCAGGCAAGAGAACTGGTATGCAGGCTGATGAACTGAAGAGCATCGCGCGACAGGCGCTGGAAGATCTGAAAGGTGTCAATATCGTCGAATTCGACGTGCGCGACATGACCTCGGTAACCGATTTCATGGTCATCGCCAGCGGCACCTCCGACCGGCACGTCAAATCGCTCGCCGACGCCGTGGTGGTGGCGTGCAAGCAGGCCGGTGTGAAGCCGCTGGGCGTGGAGGGTGAGCGCGAAGGCGAATGGGTCCTGGTGGATCTGGGCGACGTGGTAGTGCACGTCATGCAGCCGCGCACGCGCGAGTTCTATGCGCTGGAGAAACTCTGGTCGGTGACCGAGCAAAGCCGGGAGAAAAGCGAGCGCGGCTAACCGCTTCCCGGCGCCCTGCACGGGCCGATACTAACATGGACATCAAACTCATTGCTGTTGGTACCCGCATGCCCGCCTGGGTCAGCGAGGCGTACCGGGAATACGCGCGGCGTCTGCCGCGCGAATGTACCCTGAGCCTTACCGAAATCCCGCTGGGGCAACGGTCCCGTTCCGGCTCGGTGCAGCGCGCGGTGGGCGAGGAGGGCCGGCGTATGCTGGCGGCGACCGGCGCCGGTCGGCGGGTCATCGCGCTGGACATCAAAGGGCGCGGCTGGTCCACCGGGGAGCTTGCCGAGCAGCTCGCGCTGTGGCTGCAGGACGGCCGTGATGTCGCGCTGCTGGTGGGCGGCCCGGACGGCCTGGCGCCAGACTGCCTGCAACGCGCCGAACAGTGCTGGTCACTGTCACCCCTTACCCTGCCGCACCCGTTAGTACGGGTGATGCTTGCCGAGCAGCTGTACCGCGCCTGGAGCATCATCAGCGGCCATCCCTACCATCGAGCCTGATGATGGCTACCCTGGTGCTTGCATCGGCGTCACCGCGGCGCCGTGAACTGCTCAACCAGATCGGTTTGGAGTTTTGCCAGCAGGCGATCGAAATCGACGAGACAGCGCTCGAGCTTGAGTCGGCCGAGGACTACGTCAGGCGTGTGGCGCTGGAAAAAGCCCGTGCGGTGCAGCGCGAATTGGGCCATGATGAAGTCTTGGTGCTGGGCGCCGATACGGCAGTAGTCGTCGACGAAATACTGCTCGGCAAACCGGCGGATTTCGCCCATGCGCGGCAGATGCTGCGCCTGCTGTCCGGGCGGGCGCATCGGGTGTTGAGTGCCGTGGCGCTGGTCGGGGAGCGCGAGGCGGTGCGTGTCAGCGAGAGCGCGGTCTGGTTCCGCGCGCTGAGCGACGCCGAGATCGACACCTACTGGCACACTGGCGAGCCGCAGGACAAGGCTGGGGCCTACGCTATTCAGGGGCTGGGTGCGGTGTTCATCGAGCGGCTGGAGGGCAGTTATTCGGGTGTGATGGGGTTACCCCTGTACGAAACGGCCCAGCTGCTGAAAGAATTCGGTATACAGGTTTTGGCTCAACGCGCATGACTCTCGAATTGCTGGTGAATGTAACGCCCCAGGAGACCCGCGTCGCGGCGGTCGAAAACGGCGTGCTGCAGGAGGTTTTCATCGAGCGCGCGCGCCGCCGCGGCCTGGTGGGCAACATCTACAAGGGGGTGGTGCGCCGGGTGCTGCCGGGCATGCAGGCCGCCTTTGTGGATATCGGGCTGGAACGCGCTGCGTTTCTGCACGCCTCGGACATCGCCGTGTCGGTGGACAATGAAAAGATCGAGCATAGCGGCGGCGAGGACAACATTACCCGCCTGCTGCGCGAGGGTCAGCAGGTGCTGGTGCAGGTTATCAAGGACCCGCTCGGCACCAAAGGCGCGCGCCTCACTACCCATATCACGGTGCCGTCCCGCTACCTGGTGTTCATGCCTGAGGTCAGCAATGTGGGAGTCTCGCAGCGCATCGAGGATGAGGCCGAGCGCCAGCGGCTGCGCGACATCGTGGTGACAGCGCGCGGCGATGGTGGTGGCGGTTTTATCCTGCGCACCGCGGCGGAGGACGTTGGTGAAGAGGCGATCGCCTCGGACCTGCATTTTCTGCAGCGCCTGTGGGCCTCCATCCAGGAGCGCGCCACGCGCGCCGGCCCCGGTGAGGTGGTGCACGAAGACCTGCCGCTGGTGTTGCGGGTGTTGCGCGACCTGTCCGATACCGAGGTCGAGAAACTGCGCATCGATTCGCGCGAGACGTTCCAGCGCATCGAGGACTTCGTGTGCCGCTTTACACCGGAACTGGTGGACAAGCTGGAGTACTATCCCGGTGAGCGCCCGATTTTCGACCTCTACAGTGTCGACGACGAAATTCAGAAAGCGCTGGAGCGCAAGGTGCAGCTCAAGTCCGGCGGACACCTGGTCATCGACCAGACCGAGGCGATGACTACTATCGATGTCAACACCGGCGCCTATGTGGGCCACCGCAACCTGGAAGAAACGATTTTCAAGACCAACCTGGAGGCGGCCCAGGCCATTGTGCGCCAGTTGCGGCTGCGCAATCTGGGCGGCATCATCATTGTCGATTTCATCGACATGCAGAACGAGGAACACAAGCGACAGGTGCTGCGCGCGCTGGAAAAGCACATCGAGCGCGACAACGCCAATTGTCACATCAGCGAGATCTCCAGCCTCGGCCTGGTGCAGATGACGCGCAAGCGTACCCGCGAGAGTCTGGAGCACATACTGTGTTCGAGCTGTCCGACCTGCGGCGGCCGCGGTTCGGTAAAGACCGCGGAAACGGTGTGCTACGAGATCTTCCGGGAAATTCTGCGCGAGGCACGCCAGTTCGACGCGCAGCAGTTGCTGGTGCTGGCTGCACAGGAGGTGGTCGATCTGCTGCTGGACGAGGAATCGACCAGCCTGGCCGAGCTGGAAGCCTTTATCGACAAGCCGATCAAGTTTCAGGTCGAAGCCCTGTACACCCAGGAACAGTTCGACGTTGTCCTGTTGTAGTGCGGGGAAATGGTGTGCTTGACTGCAATTCAATCGCTTGCGCCGGGCGGGACGCGGGGTAGCAGCCGGTGTTAGTGCGGCGTGTGCTCCGTATTTTCTGGTGGTGTTTTGCCGCCGTTGTCGTAAGCCTGGCGGTGGCGCTCAGTGCCGCGCGTCTGTTGCTGCCAGCCATGTCCGAGTACCGCGAGCAGATCGAATCGGTCGCGCAGCGGCTGGTACAGCGACCGGTCGAGATCGGCCAGCTGGACGCCGCCTGGCGCGGCCTGTCGCCGGTGCTGCGCCTGAAACAGGTGGTGATACGCGACAGCCGCTTTCCGGACGGCGCCCTGGTTGTCGACGAAGTACAGGTCGGGCTGGATGTCATTGAATCCGCGCTGCATCGCAAGTGGTTCACTGCCGGTCTGCGCCTGATCGGCACCCGGCTATCGTTTTCCACCGATCTCACCCGAGTGCACCCGGTCTCCGAGCTGGCTGAGTTGCTGGGCTGGCTGTCGGTGCAGGAAAGTATCGCCCTGGAACGCGTGCAGCTCGAGTGGGTCGACCCGGGCCTGTTCAGCGCGCCGTTGCGGCTGTCCGATGTTTCCCTGCAGCTGGTCAACGATCGGGACCGTCACCAGTTGCTGGTCGAAGGCGGCCTGTCCGAGCCGTTTGGCAGCAGCTTGAAAGTGGCCGCAGACCTGCGTGGTCCGCCGCGCGATCCGTACCGGATGCACGGGCGCGTCTATCTGAAATCCGAAGGCCTCAACCTGCAGCTTGCCGACCGCTGGCGCGACGCCAGTGGTGTCGCCCTTGCCGGGCGCGCGGATATCGAGCTGTGGGCGGGCCTGCGCGACGGCCGGCTCGAATGGGGCAGCGGTACGCTGGCGCTCGAGCAGCCGCGCTTTGTCTCCGCCAGCGACACCACGCAGCGCTTCGATGCCGAGCGGCTGGCCAGTGCGTTTCGCTGGCAGCTTGCCGAGGGCGGCTGGCAGGTGGAGCTGAGCGATTTCGGTGTTCAGCGCGACGGTCGCGAGGTCTGGCCCGCGTCGGAAGTCAGGGTGATGGTGGAAACCGGGGAGCGGCTGCGCATCCGTGGCCGTGCCAGCCGCATCGTGCTGCAGGAGGTGCACCCGATACTGCCGCTGTTGCCGTGGATGCGCGCAGATGCGCTGGTCATGCTAGACCGCATGCAGCCCAACGGGCAGCTGCACGACAGCGAGTTCGAATTCGTTTACCTCGACGCTGCGGCACCGGTGTTTTCGCTGCGCGCCCGATTCGAGAATCTGCAATTCGCCGCGAGCGAAAATCTGCCGGGCGTCAGCGGCCTGTCCGGAAGCATCGAGGGAAACCTGCAGGCAGGAAGTCTGCACCTGGATTCCCGCGGCGCGTTGTTGCGGATGCCCCGGCTGTTCGCCGCTCCGCGCGCCGTATCACGGCTGCAGGGCGTAGTGCGCTGGCAGCGTTATGCGGATCTGTTTCGTATCGAAACCGATCAGCTGGTGGTTCAGTCCGGGCCGATCGAGTCCAGGGTGCGCATGCAGCTGGACTGGCCTTACCAGCACGCATCACCCTGGCTTGACCTGCAGCTTACCCTGAACGATTTGCCGCTGAATGCGGTTGGCGCCCAGCTGCCCGAGCGGCTGCTCTCGCCGAAGGCGCTTGCCTGGCTGCAGGGCGCTTTCCGGGCCGGCACTGCGAGCAATGCGCGCCTGGTTCTCCAGGGCAGGCTGGACCAGTTGCCGTTTGATGGTAATGAGGGGCGCCTGGAGGCGAGTTTCGATTTTGCCGACGTGGTGCTGAATTTCCATCCCGAGTGGGGGCGGCTCGATGGCCTGGCCGGTTCGGCCCTGTTCGTCGGCCGCTCCATGCGCGTCACCGGCCGCACGGCGCGGATTATGGAGTCAGCGGTGCAGCGGGTGGTTGCGGTAATCGATGATTTCACCAGACCGGTGCTGGAAATAGACGGAACGGTGAGCGGTACGGCGGCCGCAATGCTGGACTATGTGTCCTACAGTCCGCTGGGAAAACGTT
This sequence comes from uncultured Gammaproteobacteria bacterium, assembly GCA_965364565.1. GTDB lineage: Bacteria > Pseudomonadota > Gammaproteobacteria > DSM-19610 > DSM-19610 > Thiogranum. The sequence continues at coordinate 6,575 of CBDTYI010000124.1, forward strand.
TTGGCGGCTTCATCGATCAGGTCAGCGTGCGCGGCGATGCACACCTGCAGCTTGACCTGGATTTGCCGCTTAAGGCCGGCCTCGGCGCGCTCGGGGTCGACGGCAGCGTGGCGCTCGACAACAACGAGCTTGATCCGGCCGGTTTCGACCTGGCATTCACGCGCATCACCGGGGAACTGGCGTTCAACGCGCGCGGAGTGACGGCCGAACTGCTGCGCGCCGAACTGCTGGGCCAAGCGGTGGAGGTATCCATTTACCCCTGGGAAGCCGAACGGCGCGAAGGGACCGTGGTGGACATCGAGGGACCGCTGGACCTGGTGGCGCTGGCACGTAAACCGCTTCCGGGGCTGGGGCCGTTGCTGTCGGGCGTTGCCGACTGGCACGCGCTGTTGCTGATTCCCCGTCAGCCGCCCGCCGGTGAGCCGGCGCTCGAGGTGGAACTGCGCTCAGATCTGCAGGGCATCGCTGTAGATTTGCCGGAGCCGTTTCGCAAGCGCCGCGAACAAAAGCGTGACACGGTCATCAGGTGGGCTCCCGGCCACACGGGCAGCCGTCCGCTGGAGGTGAGCTACGCCGACAGCGCACGCGCAACGGTGCTGCTGAGTCCGCAAACCGCCGGCATCCAGCGCGCGGCGCTGCGTTTCGGCGCTGAGCCGGCGCAGTTGCCCGCGCAGGATGAGATTCAGCTGGGCGGCAAACTTCCGCTGCTGGACGCGGCCGACTGGCTCGCGACGCTGCAGTCGGTTGCCGCCAAGCGCGATACTGCAGCAGCGCCCGAATTGGCGCCCGTGGCGGTGCAGCTCGCGGTCAAGCGGGCCGACGTGTTCGGCTACCGGTTGGATAACCTGTCGATTCACAGCGATGCGCGTGCGCCCTGGCAGTTTCTGTTGCGCGGCGATCAGGTGCGCGGCCTGGCGGGCTGGTCGCCTGCGCAGGCCACCACCCCCGCGGCACTGAAACTGGAATTCGAACGCCTGACTCTGAACCGGCAAGCGGGCAAACCGGGAGCCGCCAGGCCGCAGCCGCTCGGCCGGCCGCAGGCACTTCCGGAGCTCGATGTCAGCATTACCGACCTGCGCCTGGGCGACAACAGTCTGGGCAAGACGCGGCTGGTGGGTAGACGGGTCGACAGTGGCCTGCTGCTC
>CBDTYI010000125.1:0-7573 GCA_965364565.1 uncultured Gammaproteobacteria bacterium
GCGCCTTTCTCGTCGAGCGGGAAGCGGACCTTGACGCCGGTATCCTCCTCGACTTCCTCTTCCAGGCCTTCCAGGGTGTCCTTGAGCGCCGGTTCCGGCAGGCCCAGGTTGTTGCCGATGACGTAGACCTTGCCAATGATTTCGTTGCAGTACTTCTGACCCTTGCCGACCGCGTCCATGATCTCGCGGGCGGCCATGGAGATCTCGGCGGTATCGATGCCGTAGGGGCAGAACACCGAACAGCGCCGGCACTGCGAACACTGGTGGAAGTAGCTGTACCACTCGTCGAGGACTTCCTCGGTGAGATCTGCAGCGCCCACCAGTTTGGGGAAGTACTTGCCGGCGAAGGTGAAGTAGCGGCGGTACACCTTGCGCAGCAGTTCCTGGCGCGCCACCGGCATGTTGTTGGCGTCGCTGGTGCCGAGGTAATAGTGGCACTTGTCGGTGCAGGCGCCGCAGTGTACGCAGGCGTCCAGGAATACCTGCAGGGAGCGGAATTTGCCCAGCAGCTCGCCCATCTTATCGATGGCGACTTCTTTCCAGTTGTCGATGAGCTCCTCGGGGTAGCCGAGCGGGGTCTGAAACTTGCCCGCTGCCACGAAGGGCTTGGAGTGTGACATCACCCCTTCCTTGAGCTTGGGGATGATGGGGTACTCTTTCAGTTCCGGTACTTCAAAGTCAGCCACGCGTCGAATCCTCCGCTCGGTTGTTACCGTTCACCCGCTTCCAGTTGCTCGGCCCAGGGCGCGAGGTGTCGGCGCTCGCGCGCGTTGTCGACCTGGTTACGGGTCGGGCTGAAGAACACGCCCGGTGCATGCAGCAGCTTGCTCACGGGGAAAATAATCATCAGGGTCGCTACCAGACCCAGGTGCACCAGCAGCAGCGGGTCGCTGGGCAGCGGCTGCGGCGAGAAACGCATCAGGCCAAGGAAAAAGCCTTTCACGGCGACAATGTCAGTGTGAGCGAGATAGGTCATCCCCAGGCCGCTCATCGCGATGCCCACCAGCAGCGCCAGCATCAGGTGGTCGGAGGGCGTCGATATATAGCGGATGCGATCGACCAGGAAGCGCCGCGCCCAGAGACCCAGCAGGCCGGCCAGCATGGCGAACGCCGCATACTTGCCGAACGGTTGAATCCAGTTGACCCAGAACCACACCGGCTCGGTGAAATAGCGCAGATGACGCAACAGCACCAGCAGCATGCCGAAGTGGAACAGGTAGCCGAAGATCCAGATCCATTTATTGGACTTGAACAGGCTTTCGAAGAACACGACCTCGCGGGCCATGCGCATAGCCACACCGGTCTCGGTCAGCGGCGCCGGCATGGTGGGAATCTTGAGGGGAGCGGGTGTCTGCGCGTACTTCTTGATGCGCAACGCCAGACCGACTATCAGGATCACCGTCGCGACGTAGAACAGTCCGGTATATAGAGCCGTCACTAATGACACGCTTCACACTCCTCGGTCAGGAACACAGGATTCGAGAACGCGGGGGGCAGCGCGCCCCCCACGATAACGGGTGTCGCCCGGTGTCAGACGCAGCCGGTCGGCTTGGGCAGACCTGCGTATTTACACGCCTGCTTGGCGGGGCCGTAGGGGAACAGCTCGTACAGGTACTTGCTGTTGCCCTTGTCCTTGCCGAGTTTCTTGCCGATGGCCTTGGTGAGCACGCGAACCGCCGGAGCGATCTGGTATTCCTCGTAGTACTCGCGCAGGAAGTTGATCACTTCCCAGTGGCTGTCGCTCAGTTCGGTGCCGTCGGCCTTGGCCATGACGGTGGCGACTTCGGGCTCCCAGTCGTTCAGGTTGGCGAGGTAACCCTCTTCATCGACTTCCAGTTGTTTTCCGTTTACTTCGATAGGCATGATAGCTCTCCTCGTTTGCAGCAGGGTGCAAATCGGTTGTGGTTTATAACCAGGACTGTACCTTGTCGTACTCGACGACCAGGTCCACGAATCCACCATAATCGACGACTTCCAGACCAGGGATCAGGTTGTCCTCGTCCATTCCGCGGGCGCTTACGTCCGGGCCGAGCACGTAGACCTTGTGGTCGGACAGCGCGGCCTTCACCTTGTCAGCGACGACGGTACCCTTGAACGCCGCGTAGACACCATCCTCGATCAGCAGGATCGCCGAGCCCTTGACCGCGTGGCGCAGGCAGCTGTCCAGTGTGCGTCGCTCAAAAGGCGATTTGTTTACCGTGTGTAGCATTGCCATAGTGTCTTAACTCTCCGTCTCAGAAGCTCAGAATGACTTCCTGCTCTTCCATCAGTGCGGCCAGCTGGTCCTTGTCGAAAACCTGCACCGGCACCACCAGGTCGTCGGTGGTCATGCCACGCGATTCCAGTGATTCCTTCTCGACGTACAGTTTCTCCACGTCGTAACCTTCCAGGGCCCGATAGGTGGGAGAGAAATTCTTGACTCCGATAGCATCGGTATTCTGTCCCTTCTTGATCTGATAAACGCCGTCATCCATGAAAACCAGACTGACGTCCTGCTCGAACGCGGCGGCGATCAACACGACTTCCAGCGACTCCAGGGCATATATGGTGCCGTAGGGGGCGCGGCGGTTGACATACATAAACTTGCGTACTGGGCCTTCCGGTTCGTCTTCCCAGGGTTCTGACATAATCTAGTTCCTCAAACTTAGTCGCCAAAGATCACGAGACGCTCGGACTGGATACCGGCCTCGATGAGCTGGCCGAGCCCGGAGATCCGGAAACCGGGGGCGATGTTGTTGCCATCCTTGCCCTGGCGCTTGGCTTCGTTTTCATCGAGGATGCCGCGGCGCTGGGCCGCGGCAATGCAGACAACCAGATCCAGCTTGTATTCTTCAGCCAGCTTGGTCCACTGATCGGTGATGTTGCGGTCGTCCTGCGGCGGCACCGCAAAGCGGGTGCCGTTGTTCACGCCGTCGTGGTAGAAGAACACGCGAAAAATCTCGTGACCCTTCTCCAGCGCAGCCTTGGTGAACTGTATCGCCGAGTCAGCAGACTGGTGCTGATACGGACCTTCGTTGACCAGAATCGATAACTTCATGCGGCTCTCCCTGGTCCGGCCTAGAAACGGATATGGGTAGAGGCATTGAGGCTCGCACGTGCACCACGCCAGTTATCGATGTGGTACTTCGTGAATGGCAGCCCGGTCTTCTCGAAGAAACGCGGCCAGCCGATACGCTCGATCCAGTCGTTGATGCGCTCCCAGTCCTTGGCGTCTTCCTTGTAGCACTTGAGGATGTTCTTGACGATAGCGGTCGCCTCGGGCCAGCGCGGCGGGTTGTTCGGGATACCCGATGCAACCAGCTTCTGGAAGGTCGGCTTGCCGCGGGCGTTGGAGTGATTGCCACCCACCCAGACAGCCAGCTTGGTGTGCTCGGCGTCGTTGATCTGCATCGGCGGGCAGGGCGGGAAGCAGGCGCCGCAACAGATGCATTTCTTCTCGTCGACTTCCAGCGAAGGCTTGCCGTTCACCATGGCGGGGCGGATCGCCGCAACCGGGCAACGCGCTACAACCGAAGGGCGTTCGCAGACGTTGGACACCAGGTCGTGGTTGATCTTGGGCGGCTTGGTGTGCTGAACGTTGATGGCGATATCGCCCTGGCCGCCGCAGTTGATCTGGCAGCAGGAGGTGGTGATATGCACGCGGTTCGGCATGTTCCAGGCTTTGAACTCGTCGATCAACTCGTCCATCATCGACTTTACAACGCCGGAAGCATCGGTGCCGGGGATGTCGCAGTGCAGCCAGCCCTGGGTGTGGGACAGCGAGGTAACCGAGTTGCGGGTGCCGCCGACCACGAAACCGGCGTCGGTCAGCGCGTCGATCAGCGGCTGCACCTTGGCTTCGTCGGTAACAATGTATTCAATGTTGGAGCGGATGGTGAAACGAATGAAACCGTCCGCGTATTTGTCACCGATGTCGCACAGCTTGCGCAGGGTGAATATGTCCAGGATACGCTGAGTGCCGGCTTTGATGGTATATACCTCGTCACCGCTGTAGGCGACGTGGCGCAGAACACCGGGCTGCGGATCATCGTGGTATTTCCAGTTACCGAAGTTCTTGCGCATCACGGGGTGCATGTACTGGAAACCGTCAGGGCAACCCGACTCGATCGGTTCCCTCATATCTGCCATCGACATGTTACTCTCCTAAAATTGAGTGCTGTCTAGGATCGGATCCGGAGCAAAGCAAGGCTCCGGATCCAAACTGTCTACAAACGAGCGGTGCTGCAGGTCAGGCGCCGGCAGCTTCAGCCTTGCGCTGGAACCACTTCTCGGCTTCCTCGTCCCAGCCGTCCATGCGGATGTAGGAGGACTGACGGGGGTTGTTGACCATGTTGGGGTCAACGTCGACACCGATGCCTTCCAGGAAGTTGACCAGGCCGATACGCTCGATCATTTCACCGCAACGCTCGTGCTCCAGGCCGTTCTCGGCCCAGAAATCGATGATTTCCTCGGCCATCTCCACCAGAGACTTCCTCGGTCTCCAGTTTCTTGAACGGAACCACCACGGTGCCCATCAGGTCGCCGATCTTCAGGGTGCGCTTGCCGCCAATCAGGATGGTCACGCCGCGGTCGTCACCGGGATGCAGCGCTTTGGGCATGACGTTCAGGCAGTGCATGCAACGCACGCAGTTGCGATTGTCGACCGCCAGGGTGTCGTCATCGTTGAGCGACAGGGCCTGGGTGGGGCAACGGGTAATGACGTTGTCGATGATGTACTGGCGACCCTTCTTGGCGATGTAGCCCTTGATTTCCTGCTGGTCGACTTTCATGTCGTCGCGCCAGGTGCCGATCACCGCGAAGTCGGAACGCTCAATGGAATTCTGGCAGTCGTTGGGGCAGCCGGACACCTTGAACTTGAACTTGTAGGGCAGGGCCGGACGGTGCACGTCGTCGGTGAAGTTGTTCACCAGGTGACGATGGATGCCGTGCTCGTTGGCACAGGACATTTCACAGCGTGCCGAACCGACACAGGACATGGCGGTACGCACACAGGGGCCGGCGCCGCCGAGGTCCCAGCCGTACTCATTGATTTCATCGAAGAAGTGCTGGGTGTTTTCGGTGGTGGTACCGATGAACATGATGTTGCCGGTCTGGCCGTGGAAGGTCTGCAGGCCGGAACCCCATTTTTCCCAGCTGTCGCCGAGCTTGCGCAGCATGTCGGTGGTGTAGTAGTTGCCGGGCGTAGGCTGAACGCGCAGCGTGTGGAATTCCTTGGACTCGGGAAATGCGTTGCCGACTTCCGAGAAGCGCGGGATGATACCGCCGCCGTAGCCGAACACGGACACTGTACCGCCTTTCCAGTAGCCCTTGCGCGTCTCGTAAGAGTGCTCGAGCTGGCCGAGCAGGGAGTTGGTTACTTTACGGATGCGCTCGTCCGGGTGCTCGTCACGAAGACGCTTGATCCCGGAAATAAAACTCGGCCAGGGACCATGTTCCAGTTCGTCGAGCATAGGCGTCGGGTGGTGTTTTTCAGCCATGGCCTTCTCTCCTTCCACGTTGTCTGTTGCGGCGCCTGCGTACGTTCAGACCCGCCGGTTGGTTAAACTAGTTCGGGTGTACAACTATATAGATGGTCGGTCCGCAGCTCCCGTATCAGATCCAGCTTCACCGATGCGCGGAGCGCCTCCATCCAGCGGCACCCAGTCTAGGAGTCTGGCGACACGTCGAGAACCCTACCCTTGGGGTGTTCGGTTTCTGCAACACTATCCCCAAAGAGATACCTCGATACCGTGCCTGCCGCGGGCGGCGATTATACGGGCCGCAAGGTCAGATTGCTACGCAGCAAGAATATTCGCATATTATCAATAACTTATGAACTTATCGCCCCATAAGATAACCATTGGCTCACGCCTGCGCGTCACTTTAACCCTTAAAAACCGCAGGTTTGTGCGAATTTCGCCGAGCGGGATCTGGTACAATCCGGATTTTGGTGGCGACCCGGTCAACCCATGATGAGCGCACCCGAAACTCTTCCCGACGCCCGGCTTGACGGGCCGTTTGATCTCGACAGCGATGCGGCATACCGTGCCTGGCGCAGCCGCAAGCTGGCCGCGGTGCCACGGTCGGCCGGCGAGCTGCTGGTGCCGGTTGCAGATGGGCTGCAACTGAGTGCAACGGAGTTGAACGCCATGCATGCTGCTCTGGAGCGGAGCAACCTGGTCATCTATCAGCTGCCTGGGGCGCGCGGCGCCGACAAAGTGACGATTCGCCAGCTCGGGCGCCAGTTCGGTCTGGAGCGTCTCGATGACAATCTGTGCGCGGACGAGGACAGCATCACTTCGCTCACGGTGGTCGAGAAGCGCAGCGAGGGCGAATACATCCCCTATACCAACAAGCGGCTCAACTGGCACACCGACGGCTACTACAACCCGCTCGACCGGCAGATTCGCGCTGTTATCCTGCACTGCGTGCAGCCCGCGGTGCGGGGCGGTGAAAGTGCTTTTCTGGACCACGAAATGGCGTATATTGCGCTGCGCGACCATGATCCGGCGCTGATCCGTGCGCTGATGGCGCCGGACGCCATGACCATACCGGCCAACGTCCAGAACGGTCGGCAGCTGCGGCCCGAGCAGGGCGGCCCGGTGTTTTCGGTGGACCCAGCAGGGCACCTGCACATGCGTTACTCGGCGCGCACCCGCAATGTCGTCTGGAAGGATGATGCGGCCACGCGTGCCGCCGCGCAGGCGCTGGTGAACTTGTTTCGCCTGGATTCGCCCTATATATTGCGCCACCGGTTGAAATCCGGACAAGGCGTCCTCACTAATAATGTATTGCATTGCCGCACTGCGTTCGAGGACGACGCACAGCGGCCGCGGCTGCTGTATCGCGCCCGTTACTATGACCGGATCGTCGACCTGAGGAAGCAACAGGATGCTGTGTTTGAGTGAAATTCTTCTGCAGCACCATGAGCTGCAGTCGTTCGACGATCTGGTGAGGGTCGTGCAGGACAAGGCGCGTTCCGGAGAGCTGTTTTTCGAGATGGATGTGAGACCGCCGTTTCCGGACACCCCGGAAGGGTGGGAAGACCGGCTCGAAGCGGCGTTTGCGAATCCCGGCAGGCGTTAACGGCATTGGCCGAGCTATAAATTAACCACCAAGGAACACCAAGGACACAAAGGTTACACAAAACACATCCATGCCTTTCCTTCGTGTCCTTTGTGTTCCTTGCTGGTAAATGTTTTTCTGGTGACAGTTATGTTCTGGGAAGAGGAAAAAGACGAGACGACAGGGTACCGGGTACCCGATGACGTAGTGGACCTGATTTACCACATCAGCTGCCGCTGCCTGCCGCTCGATCATGCGCACAGTTTCTCCCGGGCGGTGCGCCTGCACTTGGACTGGATGGATCAGGAGGAACAGGCGGGCATCCATCTCATTCACGGCGCCGAATCCGGCAACGGCTGGATGCGCCCCGATGACACCGAGAACCAGCTGCTGCACCTGTCGCGGCGCTCGCGCATGATGCTGCGCGTGCCAGGACAGCGCATTGACGACGCCCGTGAGTTGAGCGGCGCGACCCTTGACATCGAGGGCTACCGCCTGGAGGTGGGCGACTCCAAGGTCAAGCTGTTCA
>CBDTYI010000126.1:0-7555 GCA_965364565.1 uncultured Gammaproteobacteria bacterium
TTCCGCTATGCTTTGCGCATACCAATAAGGAAAAAAGGCGCGCGTGCGAAAGGCCAGCGCCCTCGACAAAGCATGTCCCGACTAAAGATTTACCTCTGCCGTCTGTTTCTGCTGCTGGCGCTCGCACTGCCCGCCGGCGCACGCGCCGACACATCGCCCGAGCTCAGGGAACTGCTGCAGGACATCAACGCCATCCGCCGCGACTACCGCATACCGGGCGTCGCGTTGACCCTGGTTTCGCCGCAGTCGCTGCTGTGGAGCGGAGGCATCGGTTATGCCGACCTCGCAACCCGCCAGCCGGCCACACCCGACACCCTGTACCAGGTCGACGCCGTGTCCAGAACCGTGACGGCACTGGCGATGCTGCTGGCGACGGAACGCGGCCAGCTGTCCCTGGACGACCGCTTGCAGGCGCTGGTGCCCGACACCGGGCTGCATAACCCCTGGGAAGAAACACACCCGGTGCGCCTCGCGCACCTGCTGGAACAGACTGCGGGCCTGCTGGACACGCCCCCCGGCGAGAGCGGCGACTCACCCCGGCGCAGCCACTGGCCACCCGGTCTGTATGCCTCCCGCTCCAGTGCCGGGACCGGCCTGGCAATCACCGCACTGCAAGCCGTCCTCGACGAACCTTACGCAGCCTTCGTGCAGCGGCAGCTGTTTGCACCGCTCGGGATGCAGCAGGCCCGGGTCACACCGGCCCCGCTGGCAGAGGTGCAGCTTGCCAGCGGCTATGACGCCGATGGCAGGACCCCCATCCCCTCCCGGCTGTCGCGCACGGTCGTCGCCAGCCCGCGCGAAATCGCGGCGTTGTTGCAGCTGCTGCTGGCGCAAGGTAAGTCCGGTGATCGAGCGGTGTTGACAGCCGCCGCCATGGAACGCTTGGAGAGCCCGCGCACCACGCTCGCCGCCGTGCAGGGACTGGAATACGGATATGGGCCGGGCAACGATCAGTCGCTGCACCGGGGTTTTCTGTTCCACGGCCAGGACGGCGCGGCCGGCGGCCATCTGTCGCGCTACGCCTACAGCCACGCGCTGGGACTCGGTTACCTGGTAGTGATCAACGCCCGTCAGCCAGCGGCGCTGGCCGAGCTGCGGCTGTGCATCGAGGACTACCTGGTCGAGGGCAACACGCCGCTGCAACCGCCGGTCGCCGACGTGGAAAACGCGCAGCTGCAGCCCCTGAGCGGCTCCTATCGGGCACTGACCTGGCGTTTTCCGGCCGCCGGATCCGAGCTGGAACGCGACCGCCTCGAGGTGAGCCTCTCCGACGGCGGTTTGCTGCTGCACACCGCGCAGGGTCAGCAGCACCGGCTGCTACCGGTCGGCGCCCGGTTGTTCCGGCGCGCCGATCAGCCGCTCGCCACCAGCGCCTTCGTCGAGTACGGCGATGACGTTTACCTGCTGGGCGAGTTCGGCAATTACCTCAGGTTACCGGCAGAACGCCGCTCCGCCAATCAAAGATAGCGCATATACACGTAAAGGCTGGCGATCGCGATTGACACCAGCATCAGCGGGAAGGCCATCAGCATGAACGGCAGGAAGCGGATCGGCTGACCGGCCCGCTCGGCAAAGCCGGCCACGATGAGGTTGGCGCTGGCGCCGATCAGGCTGCCGTTGCCGCCCAGGCAGGAACCCAGCGCCAGCGACCACCAGAGCGGAGTCAGCTGGTCGGCACCGCCCAGGGTCGGCGCCATGCTCTCGATCAGCGGAATCATGGTGGCCACGAAGGGAATATTGTCGACAATGGCCGAGGCGATGGCCGACACCCAGATGATCGAAATTGCGGTCACTGCCGGATCACCGCCGGTGAGATCCAGCACCTCGTGGGCCAGCACTTCGAGCACTCCGGTGGATTCCAGGCCGTACACCACAATGAACAGACCGATGAAAAAGAATATGGTAATCCACTCCACTTCGCCGCAGGTCTTGTGCACCTTGTGTGCCTGTTCCGTGATGTGATGGGGCAGATTGTGCAACAGTAACAGCAGCGCCGCACCCGACATGGCAATGGTGGCCGGCTGTTGGCCCATCTGGTGCGAGAGCACGAAGCCGGTCACCACCAGCGCCAGCACCAGCAGTGACTGCCACAGCAGCCGCTTGTCGGTGATCGCTTCCGCCGCGGGGATGTCCATCACGCGCTGACGGTTCTCACGTGTGGTCTTCAGACCGCGCCCCCAGATCAGATAAATCGGGATCCGCGTGACCGGCAGAATGACCGCCACCACCGGTCCGAGGTTGACCAGAAAATCGTTAAAACTCAGGCCGACCGCCGAACCGATCATGATGTTGGGCGGGTCCCCGATCAGGGTCGCGGTACCGCCGATGTTGGAGGCGAAGATCTCCGCGAACAGGTAGGGGTAGGCGCTCACCCTCAGTTCCTCGGTGATCAGCAACGTCACGGGTGCAATCAGCAGCACCGTGGTCACATTGTCCAGCAGCGCCGACAGCACCGCTGTCACCAGCACCAGCATGACCAGCACGCCCCAGGGGTCGCCCCTGACCTTCTTTGCCGACCAGATTGCCAGGAACTGGAAAACCCCCGACTCCTTGGTAATGGCGATGATGATCATCATGCCGGTGAGCAGGCCGATGGTGTTGAAATCGATGCCGCGGATGGCGGCTTCCTGGGTGAGCACCCCGCCGAGTATCATCAGTCCCGCTGCCAGCAGAGCGACGATGGCGCGGTTGATGCGCTCGATCATGATCAGCAGGTAGGTCAGCACGAACAGCGTGCCGGCAAACCACGCCGCGTCCAGGCCGAACAGCACCTGTGCCGTTTCTGCGCCAGGGGTTACCACTCAGACCTCCGCAGCCAGAATGGCGGCCCCCACGTCCCAGTAGGAAATCAGCCCCTCCAGCCGGCCGCTGTCGCGATCGACTACCGGCAGATTGGCCCGGCACTTGTACAGCGCGAACAGCGTCTGGATCAGCGGCGTATCGGGATGCACGATGACAGCCTCTTCCAAGGTGCACACGGTGATGGGCCGGTCCTCGTACTGCTTGAAGCGCCGATGCAGGTCGGAGAGCGTCTGGCGCGGAATATGCGCAAGATTCTCGCCCTCCTCCATGAGCAGCGCTTTCGGCAGCACCATGCCGAGCAGGCAGCTGACGCCGAACATGCCCATATAGCGGCCATCGGCTCCGACCACCGGCAGACGCCGATAGCGACCGCTCATAATGACGTCTGCGGCAGTCCCGATCAGATCGGTCGGACGCAGCACCGGCGGTTCGGGATCCATCACCAGGCGCGCCGTCACGACCGCTCTCCCTGAACTGGCTGCGGGCGAACGAAAACGGGCTGAGCAACTTGCATAGGGAACCGCCCTGCACATCGGGTAGCTTCGACACAGCCAAGCTTGCGGGACTTGGCATCGCGGGTCAACACCCGGGCGCTACAGCCCCGGCGCCGTAACCTTATGCTGACGCTCAGGCCAGCGCCAGCTGCGCTTCGCGCGGTTCCTCCACGGCTTCGAAAAAGCAGGCGCGCAGCTGATCGTGCAGTTCGCTGTGCACCAGCTGCAGGTCGTTGATGAAATCGGTCAACCCGGCGTGCACTATGCCGGACACATCCACGCGCTGCACCAGGCGCTGCGCGCGGCCGAGCACTCGCAGCGCGGACTCGTTGCCCGGCAGGCTGCGCAGGCAATGCTCCACTTCGCTGAGGGTGTACTGTACGGCGCGCGGGAAAACCGTATCCTGGAGCAGAAAGCGCAGCACCGCTGTGCCGAATACGCGTACGTGCACCTGGCGCCGATACATCTGGTAGGCGGCCAGCGAGTCCAGCACGCTTTTCCACTGGATGTCGTCAAACGGCTTGAGCTCCTCCCTGTGGCTGGGCAGCAGATTGCTGCCGCGCACATCGATCACTCGCGTGGTCATGTCGGCGCGCTCCATGTTACGGCCCATGCGCAGGAAGTCATAGGTCTGATCATGACTCATGGTGCCGGACAGCTTGCCGGCCAGCATGTGACAGTAGTCGATGATATGCCGCAGGTAGGCGTAGCGCCCGCGCCGCGTGGTGGCGGCGGCCTTGCTTTCGCTGGCATAGGCATAGGTATCATTGAGCGTCTCCCAGGCCGAACGCGGCACAATGGCGCGCGTGGTGCGCAGGTTCTCACGCGCTTGCGCCAGACACGCCACCAGATTGTTGGGGTTACGCGGGTCCGAGACCAGGTACCGGATCACGTTCCGTTCGCTGGCCTCGGTATGGTTCTCGAAGAATGCTTCCCGGGAACCCATGATGGCGACCAGGGGTTCCCAGCCGAGCTCCATGGTGCGCGGCATATCCAGCAACAGATTATGATTGACCAGAATAATGCGCGCGGTGTTCTCCGCCCTTTCGATATAGCGCGACATCCAGTACACGCGTTCCGCAACACTCGATAACAACATAGTCAGCTTGCTCCGTTTTCGACTATCCAGGTATCCTTGCTGCCGCCGCCCTGCGACGAATTCACCACCAGCGAACCCTTTTTCAGGGCCACCCGGGTGAGGCCGCCGCGCGTGACGTGGCTGCTTTCCCCCGACAGGATGAAGGGGCGCAGATCGATATGACGCGGCTCGACACGCCCGTCACACAGGGTCGGGGTGGTCGACAGCGAAAGGGTCGGCTGCGCGATGTAGTTGCGCGGATCCTTTTTGATCAGCTGGGCGAACGCCTGGCGCTCCCTGTTGCTGGCCGCCGGGCCGATCAGCATGCCGTAGCCGCCCGACTCATTGGCCGGTTTGACCACCAGCTTGTCCAGGTTCGCCAACACATGTTCGCGCTGTTCGTCGTCCACGCAAAGCCAGGTGGGCACATTGGGCAGGATGGGGTCCTCGTCCAGGTAGTAGCGGATCATGTCGGGCACGAAGGCGTACACCACCTTGTCATCCGCCACCCCCGCGCCGGGCGCATTGGCGATGGCCACGTTGCCCTTTGCCCAGGCCTGCATCAGGCCGGGAACGCCGAGCACCGAATCGTAGCGAAACACCTTTGGATCCAGGAACAGATCGTCGACGCGCCGGTAGATGACGTCGACCCGCTCGCGGCCGCCGACAGTGCGCAGGTAAACCACATCGTCCTGCACCACCAGGTCGCTGCCCGCGACGAGTTCAATGCCCATCTGCTGGGCGAGGTAGGAATGCTCGAAATAGGCCGAGTTGTAGATACCCGGGGTCAACAGGACCACGGTCGGGTAGTCCGCAGGGCGCGGCGACAGTGAGGCCAGAGTATCGAACAACCGGGTGGGATAGCCGTCCACCGGCAGAATGCTGTAATCCTCGAACAGCTCGGGAAACACACGCTTCATTACCAGGCGGTTCTCCAGCATGTAGGAGACCCCGGAGGGCACGCGCAGGTTGTCTTCCAGTACATACAGCGTGCCATCCTTGTCCCGCACCAGATCGCTGCCGCAGATATGCGCCCAGGTGTCGAGCGCCGGCCTCACCCCCACGCATTGGGGGCGAAAGTTCACCGAGTGTGCCAGCACCCACTTCGGCAACACCTTGTCTTTGATGATGCGCTGCCCGGCATAGACGTCGGCGATGAACATATTGAGCGCCATGACGCGCTGTTTGAGACCCGCCTCGGTGCGGCGCCACTCGCGCGCACTGATGATGCGTGGAATGATATCGAAGGGCCAGGTACGGTCTATGCCGCCCTCCTCGCTGTAAACCGTGAAAGTGATGCCCATGACGCGCATCGCCAGTTCGGCGGCGTCACGACGCTCGCGCAGCTCCGTATCGTCGAGCGACCCCAGGTAGCGGATCGCCCCCCGAGCCACCGCGCGCGCGCGGCCTTTGGACGTGATCAACTCGTCGTAGGCGTCGCCCGCCGAATAGGTTTTCCATCGAATCGCCATTGCGGCATCACCCCAGCTACCCGGCTAAGGCGGCGCAAACTCTGTGCCACCGCGGGTGTGCAGCTAACAGCTTGTATTGCCTGGTTTCCTTTCTGGTGCGGCGCGGGAGTCGCGCACCAATTCGAAGCGTTGCGGCGCCGGGCGGGGAACGAGCGCACCATTTCGGCCTGCCTGCGCCTGAGTCTCGCTGCCACCGGGCGCCGGCAATCTCGATTGCGCCCGGGACCGTGTATCTGAACAGCGATGGTGCGCCACGCGCGCCGCCCGCTGCACAGCGGTGCAGGCAGGCTTCGCCGCGGCGCCGCCCGGGACCATGCCATAGCCCGTTTTACAAGCACTTGCTGTCGCCTGCGGAATCGGCCACAGCTGGCCTGGATGTTGCTCCGCACGGGGTGACCTGTTTCGCTGCCAACACGGAAAGCCTGCTCATGACTGTCTCGACTTCGTTTCCCCGCCATGGCGACAAGCACAACTCGGCCTTTTTTGAAGACTATCTGGTGCGCCTGCTGGAGGAACGCGACCGGGTCGGTCTGACCGGCATGATCCATGAGATCGACGCCATTATGATCACCGTGGACCCGGGGCATTCCATCCGCTATATCGGCGAACTGTGCCTGATGACGCCCTACCACTACCTGGTCACGCTGGAGAGCGAGAGCCACTGGACCCACGTCCTGCGCGTGGACATGAGCTCGCCGGATTTTCTGGTGCGCGAAGTGAAGGACCCGCACACCAGCGGCATCTTCCGCAGCCTCAACGAGGTCTACCCGATCGGCGCGAGCAAGCCCAACAGCCGTTACATGGGCGAGATCCTGCGCGTGACCGACCTGCACAGCGTGGTCGAGTGCCAGCAGGAACGCGAGTTCCGCTTCTTCTCCCAGGACCAGATCCGCAGGCTGGAGCTGCCCGGCAACCTCGCGGTGAGCAAACCCTCGCCCTACACCCACAACATCGTCGCCTACATGGAGCGACCGCTTGATCAGATCCGCGTCTATGCACTGGGGGTGAGCGAGATCCGCTCCGATGCCCAGGAGGTCTACCTGGCTGCCAAAGAGCTGCAGAAGCGGCTGGCCATAGATGATCTGATACTGCCCATCGACCATCTCGCCACGCGCGTCTACAGCCAGAACCGCGAAGTCGCGATACTGGAGTGGCTGTCGCTGTCGAGCTACTACTACTGGGGTTCCTACGACATTCGCGACCAGAACTCATCCACCAACGTGACCAAGAATGTGCACCATGCCCGCGAGCCGCGCAGCCCCGCCAAGGTATTCACGGCCAACAACACCCCTTACTTCGTCAATCACCTGGAGCGGCTGCCCTCGCCCACCGAGACTTTCGTCAGGAACTACGGACCACGCCTGCACCACATCGCCCTGGCGGTACGCGACGGCGAAGCCAACGGCGTGCAGAATATCGAGCACGTCGTAAAACGCATCGCCGAGCAGGGCCGCAACTTTCTGCTCGACGTGATCGGGTCGAAGGAACAGGGATTGAAACAGATCTTCTCCAGCGCCTCCGAGCACTCGTCACTGATCATCGAGTACGTGCAGCGCTTCGGCGACTTCGATGGTTTTTTCGCCAAGGATAACGTAGCGGAACTCACTCACGCAGCGGGCGTCGAGGAAGAGCTGCTGGAGCTACAGGCGCGGGCACGGCTCAACCGCGGCGAGGCGGTCTGAACGCCTTGGAAAAAAGATTGCCGCTAC
>CBDTYI010000127.1:0-7495 GCA_965364565.1 uncultured Gammaproteobacteria bacterium
GAACGCGCGTTCAGGTAGGCGCGCTGCGAGATATTGCTCCACTGGGTGGCCTGCTGCCGGAAGCGCTGGAACGACTCATAGACCCGTTTCGACAGCGCGTCCTTGGCAGCGATTTCCTCCACCACCTGGGCCGACAGGTCGCGCAGCCGCGCCAGCACCGGGTCCGGGAGTTTGCGCACCTCGACCTGGTGCTCCTCCACCAGGGTCTGCAGCGCCTGGTTGTTGCGGGCGATGTACTCGGCGTACATGTCCTGGTTGGCCACCCGCGCTGCGTTGCTGACGATAATCTGCAATTCCTCGGGCAGGGCGTCGAAGGCCTGCTTGTTGACCATGCATTCCAGGGTGGTTCCGGGCTCATGCCAACCCGGGTAGTAATAGTACTTGGCCGCCTTGTACAGACCGAAAGCCAGATCGTTGTATGGCCCTACCCACTCGGTAGCGTCGATGGCACCGGACTGCAGCGACGTGAACAGCTCACCTCCGGGCAGGCTCACGGGCGTGCCACCGGCACGCGCAAGCACTTCTCCGCCCAGCCCCGGAATGCGCATTTTCAGGCCCTGCAGGTCCTCCAGCGAGTTAATCTCGCGGTTGAACCAGCCCGCCATCTGCACACCGGTGTTGCCGGCCGCCAGCGGTACCAGGCCAAACGGCTGGTAGGTCTCCGCCCACAGCTCCATGCCGCCGCCGTGGTACAGCCAGGCATTCATTTCCTCGGCGGTCAGACCGAACGGCACTGCGGAAAAGAACTGTGCCGCCTCGCTCTTGCCCTTCCAGTAATAGGACGCGCCATGCCCGAGTTCGGCGGTACCCGCCGAGACGGCGCCGAACACCTCGAAAGCCGGCACCAGCTCGTTGGCTCCGTACACTTTGACCTCGATGCGGCCGCCACTCATGGCGGTGATCAGCTCGGCGAGATAGTTTGCCCCGGTGCCCAGGCCGGGAAAATTTTTCGGCCAGGTTGTCACCATTTTCCATTTGACGGGTGTGAAAGCCGCCGTGCCCCCCCCATGCACAGCGGGCGCGCCTGCATTCCTGTCTGCCTTGCAGCCCGCCCCGAGGGTGGCACCGGCCAGCACCGCGCCGCCACCGAGGCGGCCTAAAAACCTTCTCCTGTCCATCGTGTCCTCTGAAACGCTGCCGGTATCGAAGCGCGCTATTGTACGGCTTTGCCTTCCTGGCGGTGCGCCAAAAAATTACTGTTGCATTTTTCGGATGTTATGCCATTATGCTATTTAAAATCTGCAGAAGTATTTCTAGTGCCCTGTAATATATAAAGATATTGAGGATCGGGCATAACAAGTTCGGAACAATAGCAGACTGATAACTGCACCTCCGGAGGACACGATATGCTGGACGCACCCGAGCGCGTAGGCGCCAGATTCTCGATTCTGCTGTTTCTCGGTTTCCTGCTGGCGCCACTCGCAGGTTTCGGGACCGCCACTCTGTTCGGGGTCATGGAACCCTGGCAGATCCAGCAGCTGCTGGCCGGGGGCCTGGTACCGGCATTCTCGGTTGTGCTGATCTTCTTCGCTCTGTTTCAGCTGCAGCGCCTCATCACGCCGCTGATCACCTGGGCGCTGCAGAATCCGGCCGGCGGCAATGCGCCCTCCCATCTGCACCGCCAGCTGCACCGCTTCAGCCGCGATTTCTGGAGCCTGATGGCCGTTCACGCGCTGGTCAGCCCGGTGCTGGTGTTCTGGAGCCTGGACGGCGGCATCGACCAGAGCAATGTCACCGCCTTCCTGCACCTGCTGCTGTTGCAGACCCTGGCGTCGGCGCTGATCGGGACACCGGCCTATCTGTTCGGCCTGCACCAGCTGGGCAAGCTGGCCGGACACCTGAGCCTGGACCGCGTCCATGTCAGTCTGAAATCGCGCATCCTGCTGCTGGCCGGGCTGGTTCCCCTGCTGTCCTACTCGGTGCTGGTGGAATACCACTGGCTGCACACCGGCGCGCTCGATGTCGGCTATCTGGCCACCTGGCTGGGGCTGGCCCTCATCACCACGGTGATCAGCATGCTGTCCATCCGCAGCATGCAACAGGCCCTGCGCCCTTTCGAGCAGCTGTTCAGCCGCAGCGGCGCTTCCACCCACCATGAGCTGGCCAACCTGCGCGCCGCGTCCACCGATGAAATCGGCCATCTCACCCAGACCCTGGGCAAGGTCTTTCAACGCCTCGGCGACCAGGAAACCCACATGCGCGCCATCGTCGACACCGCCGCCGAAGGCATCATCGTGGTCGACGAAAAGAGCCTCATCGACACCTTCAACCCCGCCGCGGAACGCCTGTTCGGCTACCTGGCGCTGGAGATCCGCGGCCATCACCTGGCGTCGCTGCTGCCCGAAGTGTTCGAAGTCCGCACCTGCGTGGACGCCCACAGCGAGGAACGCGAAGTCGAGGGCATGCACCGCAACGGCTCCCGCATTCCGATTTCGCTGCGCGTCTCGGAGATGCAAATCAGCGGCACGCGCATGTTCACCTGCCTGGTCGCCGACATCAGCCAGCGCAAGGCCGCGGAATGCGAACTGCTGGCGGCGGAAGCCCGCTACCGGGCACTGGTGGAAACCGCCCACGACCTGGTATGGAGCGTCGACCCGGATGGTCGCTGGAGCTATCTGAACTCGGCATCGCGCATGATCTACGGCCTGGAACCGGAAGACATGATCGGACGGCCCATCGCCGAGTTCTGCCTGGCAGCCAACAGCGCCGCCGACCAGCGTGCTTTCCAGGAACTGCTGGCCGGACACGACCTGTACCAGTACGAAACCGTACACCTGCACAACAACGGCACCCAGCGTCACCTGAGCTTCAATGCCAAGGCGCACATGGACGCCCAGGGCACCGTGGTACAGATCAGCGGCACCGCGCGTGATATCACCGAGCAGAAAGCATTCCATCAGCAGCTCACCTACCAGGCGGAACACGATTCGCTGACCAAACTGTTCAACCGCCACTACTTCCAGGAGGAGCTGGAGCGCACCGTGGCGCGCGTAGCGCGCAACCCGGAAGCCACCTGCGCGCTGTTCTATATCGACCTGGATCAGTTCAAGTACATCAACGACACCCTGGGGCACGCGGCCGGCGATCGCCTGCTGGTGGAAATGACCCAGCTGCTGCTGAAACACGTGCGCGACGGTGACCTGCTGGCGCGCTTCGGCGGAGACGAGTTCACCCTGCTGCTGTACGATATCCGCCCGGCCGACATCATGCTGGCAGCCGAGCATTTCCGCGAGCTGTTCGAGAATTACACCTTCCTGCAGGACGGCAAGAGCTTCAACATCAGCTGCAGCATCGGCGCATCGGTGATCGACAACCTGGTGCAGTCGGCCGAGGAAGCGCTGTCGCACGCCGACCTGGCCTGCAACATGGCCAAGGCGCAGGGCCGCAACCGGGCCAACCTGTACGATCCCAGCGACCGCAACAAGGCCGGCATGGCGGAAGACATGGGCTGGGCCTCGCGGGTGCGCGAAATGCTGGAACACGACCGCTTCCAGCTGGTTTACCAGCCGATCATGTCGCTCGACGATGACCAGGTGCAGGATTACGAGGTGCTGGTGCGCATGATCTGCGATGACGGTCAGATCATTCTACCCGGCGGCTTCATGCCGGCTGCCGAGCGTTTCGGGCTGATACACAGCGTGGACCGCTGGATTGTGCGGCGGGCGCTGACCCATCTGGCGCGCCTGCACCAGCAGGGTGAACGGGTACGCTTCTCCATCAATCTGTCCGGCAAGGCGTTCGAGGACAAGGCTCTGTTGCCAATGATCGAGGAGCTGCTGGAGCACTCCGCCATTGACCCGTCGCGGGTGTGTTTCGAAATCACCGAGACCGCAGCCATTGCCAAACTGTCCGAAGCCGAGAAGTTCATCGGCGCGCTGAAGGGCATGGGCTGCCAGTTCGCGCTGGACGATTTCGGTGCCGGCTTCTCCTCATTCGCTTACCTCAAACACCTGCCGGTGGACAAACTCAAAATCGACGGCGCCTTCGTGCAGGGCATGGCCAGCAGCCAGATCGATCAGGCCATGGTGCAGTCCATGAACCAGGTTGCCCACGCGCTGGGCAAGCTGACTATCGCCGAGTATGTGCAGGACGCCGCCACCCTGGAACTGCTGCGTGAGTATGGCGTGGACTACGCCCAGGGCAACTACATCGGCAAGCCGCGCGAGGCACTGATGAGCATCACCCGCCCACCGGTGTCACGCCTGCAGGCTCTGCGTCGCGCCGAGTAAGGCACCGGCTGTTTACGCGGCAAGCGCGCGTAGTATCATGCGCGCATGATTAGCTCAATTCGCGATTTCCTCAAACAGGAGAGCGCCGGCGGCATCCTGCTGGTAATCGCATCGGTGTTTGCGCTGGCGCTCGCCAATTCGCCGCTGTCCGGCCTGTATTCGAACCTGCTCAACATCCCCGTCGAAATCCGCTTCGGCGCGTTTCAAATCGCCAAACCCCTGCTGCTGTGGATCAACGATGGCCTGATGGCCGTCTTTTTTTTCCTGGTCGGACTGGAGCTGAAACGCGAGTTCGTCGAAGGCGAGCTGTCGGACCTGCAGAAGATCAGCCTGCCGGCGCTGGGCGCCATCGGCGGCATGGCAGTCCCATCGGGCATCTACCTGCTGTTCAACGCGGGAGACCCGCAGGCCATCAGTGGCTGGGCGATCCCGGCCGCAACCGACATCGCCTTTGCGCTCGGCATTCTGGCGCTGCTGGGCAACCGCGTGCCCACCCAGCTGAAGATCTTTCTCGTGTCGCTGGCCATTTTTGACGACATGGGCGCCATCATAATCATCGCGCTGTTCTACAGCAGCGGCCTGTCCCTGACCGCGCTGGGCATCGCAGGTGGCTGCATCGCGTTGCTGGCGCTGCTCAACCGGCGTGGCAGTGTGCGTCTCAGTCTGTACCTGATTGTCGGCCTGGTGATGTGGGCATCGGTGTTGAAATCCGGCGTGCATGCCACCCTGGCCGGGGTGATACTGGCGTTCTTCATCCCGATTCGAGAGGACCCGGAGACCGGCCGTTCACCGCTGCGTGAATTGGAGCACGACCTGCATGGCAGTGTCGCCTTTGTCATTCTGCCGTTGTTCGCGTTCGCGAACGCCGGGGTTTCGCTGCACGGCCTGACCCTGTCGTCACTCACCGCGCCCGTGCCGCTGGGCATCGCTGCGGGTCTTTTCGTCGGTAAGCAACTCGGGGTATTCGGCCTGTGCTGGCTCGGCATCAAGCTGGGCATCGCCAAACTTCCACAGCGGGTCGATTGGAGCCAGCTGTACGGCGTCGCCATCCTGTGCGGCGTCGGTTTCACCATGAGCCTGTTCATCGGCTCGCTGGCCTTCGAGGATGCCGACTCACCGTATCTGTACCAGGATCGGCTGGGAATCCTGAGCGGCTCGCTGCTTTCCGCGCTGTTCGGTTATTTCTGGCTGCGCTGGGCGCTGGCGCCTGGTTCCGACAATCCTGAGCACAAACCCCCCCAGGGCATAAATACCCATAAGGCATAGAGGGCGCGGAACTCACAACCAGGCGGCAGTTGCCGAGGTCTACACTTTGACAAGGCCTTTGGTCGGTTGCTGGGGTGGGAAACCGCGCTCAGGCCGGCTGCAGCTTGGCGTACGCCACGACCAGCCATTTGGCCCCGGCGGATTCAAAGTTCACCTGCACCCGGGCGTGGGCACCCTGCCCCTCGTAATTCAGCACCACGCCCTCCCCGAACTTGGCGTGCTGGACACGCTGCCCCAGTCTCAGGCCTTCCGGTTCCGGCGCACGCACAGCGCTGCCCGCATGGGCGGCAAACGGGCGGCTTACCTGGACGCGCGGGCGCAGCTCCCGGATCAACTCGGCAGGGATTTCGTTGATGAAACGCGACGGCAGGCAGTAGGATTCACTGCCGTGCAGGCGCCGGTGCTCGGCGTACGACAAGTACAGCTGCTTGCAGGCGCGGGTAATCCCGACGTAGCACAGGCGCCGCTCCTCCTCGAGGCGTCCCGGTTCCTCCACCGACAGCTGATGCGGGAACAGACCCTCCTCCAGGCCGCACAGATACACCGTATCGAACTCCAGCCCCTTGGCGGAATGCAGCGTCATGAGCTGCACACAATCTTCCCAACCCTGGCCCTGCCCTTCCCCGGCCTCCAGCGCCGCGTGCGACAGAAACGCGGCCAGCGGCTCGAGGTTGTCCTGTTCCAGATCATCGTACTGATATTCGCGGGCGGCATTCACCAGCTCGTCCAGGTTTTCGGTGCGCGCCTGACCCTTCTCCCCCTTCTCCTTGAGGTAGTGTTCCTTGAGACCGCTGCCCTGCACGATGTGCTCGACCTGCTCGCCGAGCGGCAGCCCCGCCAGGCCAGCCGCATGGAGGTCGATCAACTCGACAAAGGCGGCCAGTGCATTGCGCGCACGGGCGTTAAGCTCACCGCTCTCCAGTACCCGGTGCGCGGCCGCCCACAGGGAAATCGTGTCGCGTCGGGCACGGTCGCGCACCACGCTCAGGGTTCGCTCGCCGATACCGCGCGGCGGCTGATTGACGATACGATCGAATGAGGCGTCGTCGGCGCGATTTTCGCACAGCCGCAGATAGGCCAGCGCATCCTTGATCTCCTGGCGCTCGAAAAAGCGCAGACCGCCGTAGACGCGGTACGCGATCCCCGCCTGCAACAAGCGTTCCTCGAACACCCGCGACTGCGCGTTGGAGCGGTACAGAATCGCGATATCGCTGCGCGCCTGCCCCTGCTCGATCTGACCCTGGATGCGCTCCACGACAAAACGGGCCTCGTCCTGTTCGTTGATAGCGCTGTAAAGCTGAATCGACTCTCCTTCCTCACCGGCGGTCCACAGGTTCTTGCCGAGCCGTCCGTCGTTGTGCGCGATCAGCGCATTGGCCGCCTTCAGGATGGCGCCGGTGGAACGGTAGTTCTGCTCCAGACGCAGGGTGCGCGCACCCGGGAAATCGCGCTCGAAGCGCTGCAGGTTTTCAATCCTGGCCCCGCGCCAGCCATAGATCGACTGGTCATCGTCACCGACAATCGTGATGCGCCCGCTGTTGCCGGCCAGCACCCGCAGCCAGGCATACTGAATGGTGTTGGTGTCCTGGAACTCGTCGACCAGAATGTGCTGGAAACGCTGCTGGTAGTGCGCCAGCAGTTCCGGGTGCTTGAGCCACAGCTCGTGAGCACGTAACAACAGCTCGGCGAAATCGACCAGGCCGGAGCGCTGGCACACCTCTTCATAGGCCTGGTAGATGGCGATCTGCTGGCGCTGGTAGGGATCGCCCTTGGACTCGATGTGCTGCGGGCGCAGGCCTTCGTCCTTGCGGGCATTGATAAACCACTGTACCTGACGCGGCGGCCAGCGGCTCTCGTCCAGTTCCAGCGCCTTCAGCACCCGGCGGATGATGCGGTACTGATCGTCCGAGTCCAGCACCTGGAAGGTCTGCGCCAGGCCGGCCTCCTGCCAGTGGGCTCGCAGCAGCCGGTGCGCCAGGCCGTGAAACGTCCCGACCCAC
>CBDTYI010000128.1:0-7482 GCA_965364565.1 uncultured Gammaproteobacteria bacterium
CGTTGTCCGAGCACGCTCTGTACGTGACTATCAATGACATTATCCTGAATGGCGGCACCCAGCACGAGTTGCGCAGACCATTCGAGATTTTCATCAATTCGAAGAATATGGACCACTTCCAGTGGATCGTGGCCCTGACGCGCATCATTTCAGCGGTGTTCCGCAAGGGCGGAGACGTCACCTTTCTGGTTGAGGAGCTACGCTCCGTGTTTGATCCGCGCGGCGGTTATTTCAAGAAAGGCGGCAAGTACATGCCATCGCTGGTGGCTGAAATCGGCGATGCCATCGAGTGCCATTTGCGCATGATAGGCATGTTGCGGGATGACGGTCTGGATGAGCACCAGAAGAAGCTGGTGGCGGAAAAGCGTGCCCAGTACGAAAGCACTTTGCAAAGCAGTACCCCGGAAGATTCCAGCGGCTTTCCCGAAGGTGCGCAGCTGTGTCTGAAATGCAACACCAAGGCAGCTGTGCAGATGGATGGCTGTTTGACCTGCCTCAATTGCGGCGAGTCAAAATGCGGCTAGGCTGTTGTGCAGGTCCGGCTTTGGCAACGGGGGAAACAGAATGAACTTCTTGGATGAAACCACACAGAGAAAAAAAATGCTGGTGCATCAACCCATGCCCGGTTACTGGTACACCAATGTGGTTGGTCAACTGCAGCAGGTTCGGGTGGTGTTACACGAGGGGGCGCACCAGACCCGCGTGGTACTGGAGAATATCAATGGCAGGCGCCACACCGTTGACCTGGATGGCTGGTACCGGTTGGACCTGACGCTGCATTCTCCGGGTATGGAGCGCCGGCGGCGGCGCGGGAGCACCGATCCCACCGAATATTCGTCCTGAAGACCGCGGTTTGCATGCCGGGCTTGGGCAGCTCCCGGGCGTGATGACCGGTACCGAACATTCGATAGCAGGGCCGGCCGGGCTCCTCCAGCTTGTCGAACAACAACCCGAGCACGACGTCAGGGCGGTTGCCATAACTTGCCATCCGCATCCCCTGCGCGGTGGCTCCATGCAGAACAAGGTGGTGCATCAGCTGGCGCGTAGCTTCCGCGAGCTCGGGGCGGTGAGTATTCGTTTCAATTTTCGCGGTGTCGGGGCAAGCGAAGGCACCTATGGGCGCGGCGAGGGGGAGCTCGAGGATCTGGGTGCCGTGGTCAGTTGGGCCAGAGAACGCTGGCCCGAGCGTCCGCTCTGGCTGGCCGGCTTTTCGTTCGGCGCTGCAGTTGTGCTCAGAGGGGCGCAACGCTTTGCTGCGGACTGGCTGGTAATCGCGGCTCCGCCCATCAGGCATCTGCCTGCGGATGCGCTGCCAGCCGCGGGCGTTCCCTGGCTGCTTATCCAGGGCGCCGCTGACGACGTGGTTCCCGCCGCACAGGTCCTGGAGTGGGTCGAGGCTTTGCCGCGACCGCCGCAGCTCACCTTGCTGGAGGGCGCCGGGCACTTCTTCCACGGTCGTCTCAACGACCTGAAACAGACCGTGTTGGACGCAGCTGGCGCTCAAGGCGCGGTATCAGTGACGGCGCGCGCTAGTGATGCTTGACGTTCTGCGCGAACCGGAACACATCGGCTGCAGATTTGAACGTCTGCTGAATAACGTGTTCGTTGATAATACATTGCCAGTAGGCGGGCAACAGGCCGCCCTTGAAAACAGGGGTCGCACTCACCGACAGGCCGTTTATCTTCTTTTCGACTTTCGAGTTCATTGGTCGCCTCGGTTTGTTGCTTTCTAAACGAATGGTCAGCAAGGCTTATGCCATCGCCCTTAATACTCCGAATTTATTGGTTTTTTGTTCTTCCGGGGAATCTTGTGCAAAAAGCACATGCGAGGGATCGTTATACTTTTCGACACGATGTTCCCGGCTGTGGGGAGCTAGGTTCTGATTAGATAAGAAAAATAGTGTCCGCGCAGCTGCCGGGACCAACGCAAAAAATGTAAAATATTTCGACTCTCGTTGTTCGGGGCAGCCGCACGTCTGTCGGTGGGAGGCTGGGTTTTGTGCTTACTGCTGTTCGGTGACCGCATGCGCCAGGATGCTGAATAACAACACGCCCCGTGCGGTGGCGTGAAAATCAGACGCCGGGCGTCTTATCGTGAAGCTGCTCCGATGCCCGGGGAGAACAGCGGCTGCCAAAGCCATCGTAGGTTGTTCTGCGGGCCTCATCGCTCGCGCACTGCCGCTGCAAGCGGATCGAATACAGCCCTGATTCGGCCTTACGGGGCGCTGCAATTGTCCGGCTGTACTGCCAAACGGGTTAAACGTAGCCGAGGCAAAGTAGCAGAATTACACCAATCGCGCTGTTCAGAAGCTTTCGCACAAGTTTACCGCCAGCTTTTTAGGTTGTTTGGCGTCGCGCCGCTCTGCGGACGCCGACCCGCAGAACGGGCATAATACGGGTTCAGCCGGCTGGACGGCAATTCGCGCTATGTACGAAAAACACTTCGGACTGACAGAAAGGCCTTTTTCCATTGCACCGGATCCGCGCTTTCTCTATATGAGTCAGCAGCACCGTGAGGCGTTGGCGCACCTGTTGTATGGCGTCGGTGAGGGTGGCGGCTTCGTACAGTTGACCGGGGAGGTGGGTACCGGCAAGACCACAGTCTGCCGCTGTCTGCTGGAACAGCTGCCGGACCATGTGGACGTCGCGCTGATCCTCAATCCCAGCGTAACTGCTCTGGAGCTTCTGGCCAGTGTGTGCCACGAACTGCGCGTCCCGTACGGCGCTGAAGCCGCCAGCATCAAGTCCTTGACCGATGTGCTCAACAGCCATTTGCTGGAGGCGCATGCCAAAGGCCGACGCACAGTGCTGATCATTGATGAGGCGCAGAATCTGAGCGCCGAGGCGCTGGAAGAAGTGCGTCTACTGACCAACCTCGAGACAACGCGGGAAAAGCTGTTGCAGATTATTCTCATCGGGCAACCGGAACTGCGCAGCCTGCTGTCGCGTGAGGACCTGAGGCAGTTATCGCAGCGCATAACCGCGCGTTATCACCTCGAACCGATCCACCGTGCTGAAACGGCAGCCTATGTTCGCCATCGCCTGCAGGTGTGTGGCGCCAGCGAGACGGTGTTCACTGAAAGTGCCATCGATGTAGTGCAGAAACTGTCCAAGGGCGTGCCGCGGTTGATCAACGTCATCTGCGACCGTGCCATGCTGGGCGGTTTCGTCGAGGGAAAGCGGCGCATTGACGTCGCCATCGTCGAAAAGGCTGCCCGGGAAGTGTTGCCGCTGGAAGGTGTGGACAAACCCCGGCACTTGTGGCCCTGGCTGGCGGGCGGGTCCCTCGCCGCGGGTATCGCAGTGGTCGCCTTTGTGCTACTGCGCCCTTGGGGTATGGAGCTGAATACCGGGCAACTCCTTGCTCGCTTGAACGAAATGCCTGGCGAAACCGGCCCGGTGGCACCGGTCCAGCAGCAGCCAATCGACCCACCCCGCCAACCTCGATCGCTGCAGCCGGAATCGACACAGGCGCCGCAGGGAGAGGCGCAACCGGAGAGCGCAGGCGGCGACATAACCAGCGCGGCTACGACAGACACGCAGGTGGCGGCCGTAGCCCGGGATCAGACTGCCCTGTTGGCCGGCGCGCTGGCCGGCGCCGGTCCCGATGCGCCTGCCCAGGCCTGGGCAGGCTTGTATCGCCTTTGGGGTGTGCAATCTTCCGCGGTCAACGACGAGCAGGCGTGCGCCCAGGCGCCTGCTTCGGGTCTGCGGTGTCTGCAGGGCGGCGGCAGCTGGACGGTATTGAGTCATTTTGACCGACCTGCGATATTGCTTCTGGTGGCGTCGGAAGGGCGTCGTGTGCCGGTGCTGCTGCAGGAAGTCAAAGGTCCCGAGGCCGCCATACAGGTCGCCGGCCAGCCGCTGGATGTTGCGCTCGATACACTGGGTCAGTTCTGGTTTGGCGAGTATCGTCTGCTGTGGAAGGTGCCGCCGCACGGCAGCGTGTCGTTGCGCCCAGGAGATCGCAGCAAGGACGTATCATGGTTGCGCGACCGGCTCAAAGAGATAACCGGACTGACGGCGATTGCTCCCGATCCGCTGCAGTTCGATGCTGCGCTGAGGGAACTGCTGGAGTCTTTCCAGCGTGACAACGGGCTGCGCGTCGACGGTGTGGCTGGACCCAGAACCTTTATCCATCTGAATACGCTGTCCCGACAGCCGTCGGTCCCTCGCCTGGGCGCGCTGCCCGGCAGCGGCTAGTTCCGGTCTCTCGCTATGTCATACATCCTCGAAGCATTGAAAAAGGCGGAACAACAGCGCGGCCTGGGGCGGGTCCCCGGCCTCGACAGCGTGCACGAGCAGGCGCGCGGTGGCGCTCGTCGGCGGTGGCTGTGGGCGCTGACTGGGGTGCTGATCCTGAATGCGGCTGTGTTGCTGGTAGTGGTGTGGCCCGACCAGTGGCGCGCCCGCAGAGTCGATGTGGCTGTCCAGTCGGCCCCTCCACCCGCGGCTTACCAATCCGAGCACCTCTCCGAGCAACCTCTGTCGTCGCCAGCGGTGCAGGCTGAGGTGCGGCGCCCGACTGGTGATCTTGCTGAGCCGCTGCAGTTCCCCGTGCCGGCTCCGGATAGACAGCGCCAGCAGCAGCTTCCCTCCGGTCCGGCCGTGGTGGGTGAAGCGGAAATTCCGGCCCGGCCGCAGCATCCAGAGCCGAGGTCGAGTAAGGCGGTGAAGATTCCGACCTGGCCGCAGATTCCCGGCTATTTGCTCGAGCAGCTCAGCGGCAGCCTGCGTCTTGATGTGCACGTCTTCGCCACCCAGCCCGCAGAGCGGTTCGTGCTAATCAACATGAAAAAATATCACCAGGGGCAGCAATTACAGGAAGGACCTCGGCTGGACGAAATAACCGCGGATGGGGTGATATTGTCACTCCAGGGTGAGAAATTCCGCCTGCAAGCGCAGTGATTCACACGACCAGGTAGCAAACTGATGGTTAGATTAATGATGGCTCTGGGGGTGTCTCTGGGACTGTGTTGCACGATTCTTTCAGCCTCACAGGCAGCGCCTGCGGCGCGTTGGGGCACTGACAGGCTGATTATCAGATTCGAGAATGAGGGTTTGCGCAGTGTACAGTCGGTCCGGCCGCAGGACCTCGTGCCCGGGATCAGCTTGCCCGACGGAGCGCGTCTGCGCTCCGTGCGGCGCTTCAACGCGGACGGTATGGTAGTGCGCTTGCCCGGAGTGGTGAGCTCCGAGGAAGCCTGGCGGCTTGCCGAGCGACTGGCGGCGCAGCCGGGCATCGCATCTGCGCAGCCCGACAAACGCATGTATCCGGCGTTGGTGCCGAATGACCCGGATTACCTGCCGGGTGCGAATGCGTTTGTCGACCCGGGACAGTGGTATCTATTTGAGGATACCGCGGGAATACGTATGCCCGCGGCCTGGGATCGGACGACCGGCTCGGGCGACGTTGTCATTGCCCAACTCGATACCGGAATTCTCGGGCATCGTGATCTGGATCCGCTGGGAACCCGAATCCTCCCCGGCTACGACTTCGTCAGTGAACTCGATACCGCCAATGATGGCGATGGAAGGGATGCAGATCCGACCGACCCCGGCGACTGGGCCGAACCGGGTGATGTGTGTTATGTCGGTGATCCGAACAATCCGGAGCTCGATAACAGCAGCTGGCACGGGCTGTCGGTTGCCGGTGTCATGGTGGCGGAAGCTAACAACGCGCTGGATATCGCGGGCATCGATTTCGCCGCCCGGCTGCTGCCGCTGCGGGTCCTGGGGACCTGCGGTGGGCTACTGTCCGATGTCGCCGACGCCATCCGCTGGGCGGTGGGCCTGCCGGTGGCGGGGGTTCCCGGGGTCAACCCCTCACCGGCCAGGGTCATCAATCTCAGCCTCAGCGGCGCCGGCGCATGCTCTCCGGAAGAGCAACTCGCAATCGATGCTGCCGTCAACGCCGGTGCCGTTGTAATAGTCGCGGCCGGCAACCAGGGGTTGGATGTGGCGGACTTCAGTCCGGCGAATTGCAACAATGTCATTACTGTGGGTGCCGTCGATCGCGACGGCAGCGTCGCGTCCTACATGAATGTCGGCGAGGAAATCGATCTCAGCGCGCCGGCCGGCGACGGTGACGGCGTCAGCGGCGAGGGTATTCTGACCCTGTTCAACGACGGCACCACTGTTCCGGGTCAGGACATACTCGCTTACATCCAGGGCACCAGTTTTGCGGCTGCCCAGGTGTCTGCGGTAGCGGCGCTGATGTGGGCAGTCAATGACGCGCTGGATCCGGGCATGATTGAAGAGCTGCTGCGCCGTACCGCGCGCGCACGATCGTTTCCAGACTCCAGCTGTAATACGCTGCTGTGCGGTGAGGGCGTCCTGGATGCAGATGCAGCCCTGACCGGTGCCGCCGATCCTGCGTCGGTGCTCGCTGCCAGCAACGATCTGGGTGGCGGTGGCGGAGGCGGTGGATGCAGTGTTGCGGGCACGGTGAACCGCTACGATTTATCGCTGCTGTTTGCGCTCGCTGCCTGCGGCCTCCTGTGCTCGGTGGGGCGCCTTAGAACGGTATTCTGAGCGCTAGCTAAACCCGGTAGACGGAGTTCCGCCATGCTGAGGGCAATCCAGGATTTTTTTCGTGATCGAATGGCTCCGGATCAGACCGGAAAACATGATCAGCACAGCCTGCAGCTCGCTACGGCTGCCTTGCTGTTTGAAATGCTGCGCGCCGATTTCGACGAGCATCCGCAGGAGTACGCCGCGCTGGAGCGGGTGCTGCAGCATAATTTCTCGCTGAGCGCGAGCGAAACACGCCAACTGGCGCAGCTCGCTGATCAGGAGGCCGCCGATGCAGTGTCTCTGTATCAGTTCACCGGCCTGATCAACCAGCATTTTTCAGCACAGGAGAAAGTCCGGGTCATAGAAATGCTCTGGCAAGTGGCCTACGCGGACGGCCGGATCGACCGTTACGAAGAGGCGCTGGTGCGCAAGATTTCCGAGCTGATTCACGTGCCACACCGCGACTTTATCCAGGCCAAGCATCGGGTGCAGGAGTCGCTGCAATAAAAAGGCAGCCACTCGGGCTGCCTGTAAGGAGCGAAACTGTATTTTTATGCGGGCCTCCAGCCTCGGAACTGCGACAATTCCCTTCGTCTGCGCCAAACTCAGGCCCGATCAGACCATATCTTTGAGGGCTTTGAGGGGTAGCACCTTAACCACATTACGGGCAGGTTTCGCCTTGAAAGTCATGGGTTCCCCGGTAAACGGATTGACACCCTTGCGGCTCTTGGTGGCGGGTTTGCGAACGACTTTGACTTTCATTAGCCCGGGAACGGTGTATACGCCGGGGCCGGTGCGCCTGATGTCGCGCTTGATCAGTGCGCTCATGGCGTCGAATACAGCGCTCACGTCTTTCTTCGTCAGTCCGGTCTTGTCGGCAATGTAGGTAAACGTTTCAGCCTTGGTGGTAGGCTTCTTGTCCGCCTTGGCGGCAGTCTTCTTCTT
Organism: uncultured Gammaproteobacteria bacterium; assembly: GCA_965364565.1. Lineage (GTDB taxonomy): Bacteria > Pseudomonadota > Gammaproteobacteria > DSM-19610 > DSM-19610 > Thiogranum. The sequence continues at coordinate 7,462 of CBDTYI010000128.1, forward strand.
AGTGGTCTTCTTGGCGGCAGT
>CBDTYI010000129.1:0-7474 GCA_965364565.1 uncultured Gammaproteobacteria bacterium
TTAGATCCGAAGCCCGCCTTCCGCGGCCAGGCCGGCCTCAGTCCTTGTTTTGCCTGTCGGCAGGAATCCGGCCGTCGGATGTGTCGCGGGTGTCGCAGTAGCTGCCGAGGCGATGCCGCACATCCTCGCCGAGCACCATGTAAATGACATACTCGGCAATATTGCGGGCGTGGTCGCCGATTCGCTCCAGGGCTTTGGTCATCAGCACGATATGTATGGCGTGGCCGACGTTGCGCGCGTCCTCTCCAGCTGGATGAAACTCTGCACGAAAACTGGACAAATATTGTACATCGTGTATAACGAAACCATACGGACGTGGATTTCACGAATGGCAGGAGGGCGCCGAGATGGCGACACAACTGGTCTGGTTCAAGCGCGACTTGCGCGTACACGATCATGCCCCGCTGGTGCAGGCTGCGCGCAGCGGGCCGTGCCTGTTTCTGTACCTGTACGAACCCGAGCTGCTGGAGTCCGAGGAATTCGATTCATCCCACCTGAGGTTCATCAATCAGTCACTGGCCGAGCTGGACCGGGAACTGCGAGCCCGCGGCGGCGCGTTAGTGATACGGGTGGGCGAGGCGACCGAGGTGCTGGAGAAACTGCAGCGGGCAACGGGTTTCGAGACCATCTGGAGCCACCAGGAAACGGGCAATCGTATTACCTACGACCGCGATCGGCGCGTCGCGGCCTGGGCACGCAGCCGCGCAGTGGCCTGGAAGGAGCTGCCCAATCACGGCGTGTTTCGGCGCCTGGACAGCCGTGACGGCTGGGCGCGGCGCTGGGAAGCGCTGATGACACAACCGGTGGTTTCGCCGCCGCCGCATGTCGCGGGCGTGGCCGGCGTCGGCAGTGAGGGCATTCGCGACGCGGAGGCGTTTGGTCTGGCCGCCAGCGAGCGGGTCGAGGCGGTTAGCGGTGGCGAGGCCATCGCCCACGCAACGCTGGAGTCGTTCCTGCAGCAGCGCGGTGTCAACTACCGCTCCGACATGTCCAGCCCGGTGCAGGGCTGGCACGGCTGCAGCCGGCTGAGTCCCTATCTCGCCTGGGGTAATGTGTCGATTCGCCAGGTGGTGCAGGCGAGTCGGCGCCGCAGCGCAGAGCTGAAGGAACTGCGCGCCGGGGGCGAGGAGATAGACCGGCGCTGGTTGTCATCCCTCAACTCCTTCAGGCAGCGCCTGCACTGGCACTGTCATTTCATCCAGAAGCTGGAAGACGAGCCGGCTATCGAGTTTCGCAACATGAACCGAGCCTTCGACGGGCTGCGCGAGGACGCCTTCGATGGGCAGCGCTTCGAGGCGTGGTGTGCGGGGCAGACCGGTTATCCGATGGTAGACGCCTGTATGCGCGCGCTGGCACGCGGCGGCTGGATCAATTTCCGCATGCGCGCCATGCTGGTGAGTTTCGCCAGCCACCATCTCTGGCTGCACTGGCGCCCCACGGCGCAATACCTGGCGCGGTTGTTTCTGGATTTCGAGCCCGGCATTCATTTTTCGCAGATGCAGATGCAGGCCGGCACCACCGGCATCAATACGGTGCGCATTTATTCGCCCGCCAAACAGGTGCTGGACCAGGACCCCAAGGGCGTGTTCATTCGCCGCTATTGTCCGGAGTTGGAAGCTGTACCCGATGAATATCTGGCCGAGCCGCAGCGCATGCCCGTGGCGGTGCAGCGCCGGGCCGGCTGTCGCATCGGCAAGGACTATCCGGCGCCCATTGTCGATCACGCCAGCGCCTATCGGGAAGCGCGCGAGCGCATCCACGCGGTCAAACGCAGCGCCGAGGCGCGCCGCCTGGCCGGTCAGGTCTACGCGAAACACGGCAGCCGACGGCGCCCGGGGCGCGGCAGCGCGAAGCGCGAGCGCGTGGGCGCCGAGGGTGCGGGAGGCGAGCATGGTTGATTCAAACGCCGTCGCCGGTTGCAGCCGGGCGCGACCGGTGCTGTTTTACGACGGCGGTTGTCCGCTGTGCCGCAGAGAGATTGCCCACTACCGCAGGCTCGATCGGGCGGGACGCGTGGACTGGGTGGACCTGTACGCGCAGCCAGATCTGGCTGAACGTTACGGCGTGTCCTGGGGCGCCGCCATGCAGCGAATCCATTTGCTGGAACCCGACGGGCGTGTAGTGACCGGCGCGCACGCCTTCGCTGCCCTGTGGCGTCGTCTGCCCGGCTATCGCTGGCTGGCGCGGCTGGTGTCGTTGCCCGGCGCACTGTCCCTCCTGGATCGCGGTTACGCGATATTCGCGCGTTGGCGCTGGCACCGGCGCAAGGCCTGCGACGCTGCGTGCAGCAACGACTGAAGGTTATCGATACCCGAAGCAAGCTGAGCACCGTGAAGCGCGCGGCCGCGCCAGGCCGGCGGTTGCTTACACGGCCGGGCGCACCCTATGATAGCGGTGTCCTTTCCCGCGAGATGTCCCCATGGAACTTGAACAGTGGACGGCCACGCTGACCGAATCCGCGGTGCGGGTGGCGGTGCGGATCATGGAGTACCTGCCCAATCTGGTCGGCGCGGCGCTGCTGCTGCTGGTCGGCTGGGGGGTGGCGAAACTGTTGCGCTACGCGACCCGGCAGCTGTTCGAGCGCATCGTGCACAAGCTGGCGCGCAGCCGTCCCATGGACACGCGGGTCCATCAGCCGCAGTCCTACAGCGCGGCGCCGGACATCGCCAGCAGCGTGATCTATTGGGCGGTGCTGGTGTTTTTCGTACTGGTGGCGGCCGAGGTGCTGCAGTTCCAGGTTATCTCCAGTCTGCTCGGTGAACTCACCGCCTATCTGCCGCGCCTGTTCGCCGGTCTGCTGATCCTGTTCGTCGGCCTGTGGCTGGCGGAATTCACCCGTGCCCTGCTGAGCCGCAGCGGCGCCCGTATCGGCGTCGATCAGGCGGAGGTTCTCGGTCGTCTGGGTCAGGTGCTGGTCTGGTTGATCATCTTCTCCATCGCGGCCGGCCAGATCGGTATCGATAACACCTTGCTGGTGGCGCTGGTGGTGACGCTGTTCGGTGTGGCACTGGGGGCCATTGCGCTGGCCTTCGCACTGGGCGCACGCACCACGGTCAGCAACATCCTGGCGGCCCATGCGCTGGCCCAGAGCTACAGCAGCGGGGACGTAATCCGCATCGGGACCCTGGAGGGGCGTATCCTGCGCATTACGCGCACCCATGTGGTTTTGGAGACCGGCGAGGGAACGGCAACCGTGCCTGCGCTCCAGTTCGGTGAACAGGTCGCGGTGCACCTGTCCAAGACGCCTTCATGAATCTGCACACCCGTCTGGGTGTTGCGTTCGCCGACGCCCATCCCGCGGAAGCAGCCGGCGTGCTGGAGAAACTCCCGGTCGAAAAGGCGGCGCCGCTGCTCCTGTCGTTGCAGCCCGAGGCCATGGAGCGGTTGCTCGAGCAGCTGCCGGCCGATTTTGCCGCCGAGTGCCTGCTGACGCTCGAGCGCCCGGCCGCCTGCCGGTTGCTGGTCTCGCTGGACCTGGAACTGCAAATGCGGGTGCTGCGTCGCCTCGACGCGCGCCAGCGCGATGACCTGCTGCGTGACTTCAGGCCGGAGCTGGCGGCCACCCTGCGGCGCATGCTGCGCTACCCGGATGATACCGCCGGGGCGCTGATGGAGGCGCCGCTCGCCAGCGTGCCCGACGATATTTCGGTGCGCGAGGCGCTTAAGCGGGTGCGGCGGGTGCGCCGCGGTCTCAAGTTCTACGTCTACGTGGTCAACAGCCAGGAACAGCTGACCGGTGTCGTGACCCTGCACGAGCTGCTCAACGCAAGCGCCGCGCGCCGGGTCAGCGACATCATGGTGCGCAAGGTGGTCAGTCTGCCGGCCGGCGAAACCATGCCGGTGGTGGCGGAAAGTCCATACTGGCGCAAGTACAACGCGCTGCCGGTCACCGATCAGGACGGCGTGCTGGTCGGCGTGATTCGCCAGCGTAACCTGCGACGTTTCCTGGACAGCCGCCAGATCCTCAATGGGCCGGGCAGCGGCGTGGGTGTGATCCTGAGCGTCGGCGAGCTGTTTTCAGTCACCGCCGGGCAGTTGTTGTCCACGTTGGTGTCGGCGGCCATGTCGGGTGGCGGTCGGGGTGCGGCCGGCGACCGGTGCAACGATGACCGGCGCTGATAACCGCGGCGTATCGCGGGCCCTGACCGAGGCCTACATCGATCAGTTTCCCCAGGAAGCCATGGACGTGCTGGAGGCTGCGCCGGTGGCCGAAATCGTGCAGCTGCTGCAGGCGGAATCGGTGGAACGCGCGGCCCGGGTGTTGACGCGCATGTCGTCCGGCCTCGCCGCGGAAGTTTTGCTGCGCATGAAGCCGGAGCTGGCGCGCCGCAGTCTGACCGCCATGGACCCGGGTCGCGCCGCGATTCTGCTCAGCAGCCTGGACGAGCACAGCCGCAACGTCCAGCTGCAGGCTCTGGATACCGCGCTGGCCCAGGAGCTGCGTGAACTGATGGCCTATCCCGAGGGCAGCGCGGGGCGTCTGATGGAACCGCGTGCCGCCAGTATGCCGGCGCGGCTCACGGTCAGACAGGCGCTGGGTCGGCTGCGGCGTTTTTCGGCACGCGATGCGGCGCAGCTGGTCGTTACCGACGATGCCGGCGGGCTGGCCGGGCTGCTGGAGCTGGCCGAGGTGGTGCGCGCGGACCCCGCCCAGCGGCTCGCCGAGCTGATCGGTTTTTCCCCCGCGCGGGTCAACGCGCTCACGCCACGCGAAGAGATCGTTGAGTTGTTCGCCCGCCACCGGCTGCGCGTGTTGCCGGTGGTGGACCTGGAAGACCGCCTGCTGGGTGTGATCCGCCAGGCGGCGGTGATCCAGGCGGCGCAGGAAGAGGCCGCTTCCGATCTGCAGGCGATGGTCGGCGTGGGGCGCGACGAGCGCGCCCTGTCGCCGCCGCTGGTGGCGATGCGCAAGCGTCTGCCGTGGCTGAATATCAATCTGGTCACCGCCTTTCTCGCTGCCGCCGTGGTTGGCATTTTCGAGAACACCATCGCCCAGTTCACCGCGCTGGCGGTGCTGCTCCCGGTGGTGGCCGGCCAGTCGGGCAACACCGGGGCACAGGCGCTGGCGGTCATCATGCGCGGCCTGGCGCTGCGCGAAATCCGCCTGCGGCACTGGCAGCGAGTGTTGTTCAAAGAAACGCTCGCCGGGCTGCTGAACGGTGTGGCGATTGCCCTGGTCACCGGCCTCGGGGTGCTGCTGTGGAGCCAGTCGTGGGGGCTGGCGTTCGTCATCGCGTTCGCCATGGTGTTGTCGATGGCGTTGGCGAGCCTGTCGGGTGCCGCCATTCCGCTGCTGCTGACGCGCCTGGGTCAGGACCCTGCGCAGTCGGCCTCGATCATACTGACCACCGTGACCGACGTGGTCGGGTTTTTCAGTTTCCTCGGCCTGGCGACCGTGTTCGCCCGGTTTCTGTAGGCGCGGGCAGGGCCGCCCCGGCAGGGTTGCCGCCCCTGAACAACAAGGAGGACGCGATGTTATTCAGACAGCTGTTCGAACCCGACTCGAGTACCTACACCTACCTGATCAGTTGTCCGGACACCGGCCAGACCGCCCTGATCGACCCGGTGCTGGATACCGCCGAGCGCGACGCAGCGGTACTGCAGGCGCTCGGTCTCGAGCTTACCTACAGCATCGATACCCATATCCACGCCGATCACCTGACCGGGGCACGGCGTCTCAAGCAGCTGACGGGCAGCCGCATTGTCTACCCCGCGATCGATGAATTGCCGTGTGCCGACCTGGGGGTGCGCGAGGGACAGCCATTGCGGATCGGCAATATCGAGTTGCACCCCCTGTTCACCCCCGGTCACACCGGCCATCACCACGCCTACCTCATCGACAACGGCACCCAGCGCATGCTGTTCAGTGGCGATGCCCTGCTGATCGATGCCTGCGGGCGTACCGATTTCCAGTCCGGGGATGCGGCGACCCTGTACCGCAGTATCCACGACAAGTTTTTCACCCTGCCCGACGAGACGCTGGTGTACCCCTGCCACGATTACGAAGGCCGCTGCGTATCCAGCATCGGCCAGGAAAAGGCACGCAATCCGCGCCTGGGCCAGAACCGTTCCCTGCAGGAATTCACGTCCATTATGAACGGCTTGGATCTGCCGTATCCGCGCAAGATCGATTTCGCCGTGCCCGGTAATGAAGCCTGCGGCATGTGCCCGGACAATGTCCCTGAGCAGTACCGGCGGGTGTGCGAGCGCCACGATCAGGGTTGAGACCGGCTCGGACACTGGCGAAGTCCAGCAATTTCGATCGTAACGGTCAAAAAATATTGCGCTGGTATCGGGGCGTCATTGATTTACAGGAGGCGAAAAGTGGCCTATGTTTGGAAACGAGTACCATTGGCATTTAGGCAACAGCATATTAATACAATACAGCGGTGCGGGATGGTCGCACCGTTAAATGGAGGCCGAGATGGCAAAATCTGACGAGAAAGACAAGGGGACCAGCAAATCACGCCGGGGTTTTCTGAAGAAGGCAGGGACAGCGGCGGTGCTGTTACCGCCGGCGATGGCGGTGCTATCCAAGCCCAGCAGCGCGAAAATGGTGCGTTCTGCCACCGGGGACGGCGGTGACCACCATAATTATCCTGATATGAAGACGATGGCCAGAAAGAAAGCGGCGCCCAGGAGGAAAGCGGCCAAGAAGAAGGCGGCGCCCAGGAGGAAAACGGCCAAGAAGAAGGCTTCGCAGCACCGGGTATAGGCCTCCATGGCGGGCGGACTGGGGTCCGAACCGTGGACGTTATCGCCCGGATAGCCGGAAGTCAGCTTTGACACGGTATTTTCTTCTCCTGCCGGGCCCGGTAGGGCCCGGCAGCTAGATTGTTTTCTGCAAAAACTCCTCGAGGCAGGCGAGCACAAACTCACACTCATTCTGCTGGCCCGAAATTGTTGTCAAAACCCGCGCCAGCAGAACTCTTGGGGTCCGCAGCGTGTTCCGATAATTCGGACGATATTCCAGGGAGCCGCAGCGCTGTGGCACGGAGCAGACCTGAAAGCTGAGACCTCGGGCACTAGACCAGAACGAGCCGCCGGCGCGGCGCCCGCCAGTCCGCAACGGAGACCGGATCACCCAAGGCCAGCAACCTTGGGTGTTTTTTTTATGAGCCAGAACGAGAATGCAGATGGTGCACTCGCACAGGGCGTGGAGGATTTCGCGTTCGAGCGGGAAACCGTGTTGTTCAGGGAATCGAACCAGGCGTTCTGCCGGCTGAACGAGACCGCATCCCTCATCTGGGAACTGCTCAAGGCGGGCTATGACCAGTCCGAAATCGCGGCCCGGCTGGTTCAGGACTATGCTGTCGAGGGGCAGGTCGCCGATGGCTATGTCCAGTCGCTTATGGAGGATCTCGCCAGCAACGGTTTTCTCGGCCACCCCGCGCCGCAGCAGCGCGGTTCAGCGGGCCGCGACGGTCCGCTGCGACCGGCGCGCTGGCAGGGGCCGGCGGCGCCGATCGTGATC
>CBDTYI010000130.1:0-7467 GCA_965364565.1 uncultured Gammaproteobacteria bacterium
ATGCCGCCACCGTGGCGGGACAACGCTGCAGGCTGCCGACACAGGTCAGGCGCCAATTATGTTGCGTGAGACGGCCCAGCGCCTCGATCAGCACCGCATGGCCCTTGCGCGGTGTCACGGTCGCGACACACAGCAGTTCCAGCGGCCCGCCACCCGAGCCTTGCGCGGACGGTGCTTCATCCGTACCCGGCTCCACCACACCGATACGCTCCGCCGGGACCGCGTAGCCCGCCAGCGCGCGTGCCGTGGCGTGGCTGGTAACGATGACGCCGTGCACCGCGGCCAGAGCACGGCGTTCGGCCTGCTGCAGAGCCGCGGCCGTCGCAGCGGACAAGCCGGTTTCCAGCGCCAGGGGATGATGGATCAGTCCCACCAGCCTGAGGCGCTGCGCCTGGCGCTCAATCAGGTCCGGCATGCCACCGAGCGCCAGACCATCGACCAGCACCAGGTGCTGCGCGGGAATGGCGGCAAGCACCTGGCAGGCCTGCTCCAGCGCAGCCGGCGTCGGGGTCGGAAAGCTGGTGTCCAGGCGGTGCACTCTGGTACGCCAGCCACGCGCGGCGAGCACCTCGAGCAGACGCCGGTTGTAGATGTAGCCACCCGTCAGTGTCGACGGGTCGCCCGGCTGGATGAGGTCCAGTGCCACCACTAGCGAGTGAGCTCGCCCTCGAAAGCGGCCCAGGCGATATGGGACTCGTGCAGGGTAACGCGCATGGAAACCAGCTCCTGCGCCGAGTCGCCCAGCGCTCCGGCGCGGACCCGGTGCGCCATGCGCTGGAAAATCTCGCCTGCCAGAACTTCGGTGGTGGTGTTCTTCCCCGCCAGGCTCGCCTCGCTGTCCAGGTTGCGGTAATTGAATTCGGCGAGCACTTCGCGCAGGGCCGCGGCGGCGCGACCGATATCGACGACGACGCCGTCGGCATCCAGCGCATGGCGACGCAGCTCCAGGTCTACCACATAGGTGGCACCGTGCAGCTGCTGGGCCGGGCCGAACACCTCACCACGAAAACTGTGGGCAATCATAAAGTGGTCGCGCACGGTTACGCTGTACATGGCGGCTCCTGTCGGGGTTGGGCTTCACTCATAGACAATGCGATGGCACAAAGTTCGCCCGGGCTGGGCGGCCAGCCTGGGCATCAGAGCAGGCAGGTCGGCGAACGCGCTTTCCCCCGTGATCAGTATCTCCAGCGCGTCGTCGGCGAGCAGTTCCATGACCAGCTGCATGCGCCGCTGCGAGTCCCAGCGTGCACGCTGCGCCGTGGCCACGGCGCTGACCTGGGATGAGCGGAGGGTCAGGCGCCGGGCGTGAAACGCGGCACCCAGGGAAAGCGCAACCCGGCTGTCGCCAAACCAGCTCAGCTCGGTTACCGTGGCTTCGAAGGCGCCGAGCTCCAGCGCCAGCTGCAAGCCCGCGGCGCTGCCGCTGGAGTGGATCACACAGTCGGCTTCGGCGCGCGCCTGTTGCGGAACGGCGAAGTCGACCCCGAGCGCCGCTGCCACCTCGGCCCGGTCCGGGTTCAGGTCCACCAGCTCAACCGTGCAGCCGGGTATGCGGCCCGCCAGCCAGGCCACCAGGCAGCCCAGGGTGCCGGCGCCGATGACCGTGATGCGATCTCCGATGCGTGCGCCGCTGTCCCACAGACCGTTGACCGCGGTCTCCAGATTCGCGGCGAGTATCGCCCGCCCGGGCGGCACACTGTCGGGCAGCGGATGCACGGCCTCGGCGGGAACCACATAGCGGGTCTGGTGAGGATACAGGCAGAACACGATGCGCCCCACGAGTGCCGCCGGGCCCTGCTCGACGACCCCGACATTGATGTAGCCGTACTTGACCGGGGCCGGGAACTCGCCCATCTGAAACGGTGCGCGCATGCGCTGATACTCGCTGACCGGGACCTCACCGCGAAATACCAGCGCCTCGCTGCCCCGGCTGATGCCGCTGTAGAGGGTGCGAACCAGCACCTGCCCGCGGCCTGGCTGGGACAAGGGCTCCTTGCGCAGGGCGCCTTCACCGGGCGCCGTCACCCAGTACGCATGTGCCTGGTCTGTGGTCATGGGTTTCTATCTGCGTCTGTCGCGCTGCCCTGTGCTCGCGGACCGCAGCTCGGGTCGTAGCGGCGACGGGCTTAGTGTAGCATTTCCGACGTATGGACCAAGCGCCCGGCACACCGCCATGAGCAGCCCGAGGCAAACCTTGACACGCTCGCCTGCCCGCTGTTCCAGCGCCCTGGCCAACTGTCTGCTCGGCCTGCTGGTGCTTTTCAGCCTGGCCTGGGGGCTGCAGCAACTGCTCGGCATGAGCGTTGTGTTTTTCCTGGCATCCCTGGCAGCCTACCTGGTGGGAGCGACGGTACTGCTTGCGAGCCTGCCGCGGCGCCCCGCCCTGACCTGTTTTGGCGCCGCCAACCAGGTCACACTGGTGCGCGCCATTCTGGTCGCCCTGCTGTTCGGCCTGGCGAGTGAAGCCGCCACGCCGGCCGGTGCCTGGCTCGCCGCCGGGGTCGCCCTGCTGGCCAGCGCGCTCGATGGCGTAGACGGCTGGCTCGCGCGCCGCCTGGGGCTGAGCAGCGCCTTCGGCGCGCGCTTCGATATGGAGACCGATGCCTTGCTGATCGTGGCACTGGCGCTGCTGGTGTGGCGCTTCGACAAGGCCGGATACTGGGTGCTGCTGGCCGGCCTGCTGCGCTACCTTTTCATCGCCGCAGGCGGCCTGCTCGAGTGGCTGCGGCGGCCGTTGACGCCCAGCCGACGCCGCCAGACGGTGTGCGTAGTGCAGATCCTCACGCTCGTCTTCTGTCTGCTGCCGCCGGTCGTCCCCCCCTGGAGCCAGGCAGCGGCAGCGCTCGGCTTACTGCTGCTGGTATGGTCTTTTACACTCGATGTCATCTGGCTTGCCCGTCGGGCAAGACGCAACGCTGAGGAGGCAACATCATGAAAGCTACACCTTCGCTGCTGCAATACCGCCTGTCCGGGTTTGCCCACGCCGCGGCTTTGCTGGTCGGCACCGCCCTGCTGGTGCTCGCACCGCCCGCCGCACAGGCCGAACCGGCGCGCTACCAGATCGACCCCGATCACTTGAGCATCGGCTTTCTGGTCGACCACATAGGCTATGCGCGTACGCTCGGACTGTTTCGCAAGGCCGAAGGGGCTTTCACTTTCGACGAGCAGAGCGGCGAACTGACGGACCTGAAGGTCACGGTGGACACTGCCAGCGTATTCACCAATCAACAGAAACGCGATGACCACCTGCGCAGCGCCGATTTTCTCAACAGCAAGGAATTCCCGCAGATGGTATTCACGGCACAGAGTGCCCGCCGCACCGGCGACAAGACCTTCCAGATTGCCGGTCAACTCGAACTGCTGGGCAAGACCCGGCCACTGACCCTGGAAGCGACCTGGAACAAGAGCGGCGAATATCCCTTTGGCGGCGGTCTGCTGGGTACCAAACCCTATGTCATGGGCGTGTCGGCGCGCGGTACGATCACCCGCAGCGCCTATGGAATGAACTACGCCGTGGACAACGGCTGGGTGGGTGATGAGGTGGAACTCATCATCGAGTTCGAGGCCCGTCGGCAATAGCATGCGGGTGGCCGGACGCCGCGGGGCCTGGTTGAAGCTGGGTCTCGCGTTGGCTCTGTTGAACTTCGCGCTGACGTTGCAGAACGTCTGGCCCACGCCCTGGATCACCACACACCACAAATTCTCGCTCGAGATCGCGCTGCTGCTGCTCGCCCTGACGCTGAATGCAGAACTCAGGCACCCGCCTGCGCAGCGCCTGGTCGGCTGGCTGGCATTTGGCCTGACCTTGCTCACCCTGGGACGCTACGCACAGGTCACTGCGCCGGCCCTGTTCGGGCGCCCCGTCAACCTGTACTGGGATGCCCAACACCTGCCCGGGGTTGCGGCCATGCTGGCCCAGGTGACGCCCGCCTGGCTGGTGGCGCTGATCGCGTCGGGACTGGTGCTGCTGACGGGAGGCCTGTTCCTGGTGCTTCGCTGGGCGCTGGGACGCGTATGGACGGGTCTGTCCGAGACCGGAGCGCGCCGCGCCCTGAGTGCCCTGGCGGGGGGCGTGCTGATGCTTTACCTGGCCGCCCCCGACCTGGGCCTGCACACCGAGCGCTGGTTCTCCCGCCCGGTAACGCCGGTGTATGCCCGGCAGGCCGGTTTCCTCTGGGCGGCCCTGAGCAAAGACGATCAGGAGGCGGCTGTTCCCTGCACCGGCCTGCCCGCCTCCAACCTGTCGGGTGTGGCCGGCGCCGACGTGCTGCTGGTCTTTCTCGAGTCCTACGGCGCCGTCAGTTATGACCAACCCGACTTGCGCGCCGCCCTGGCAGCCAGTCGGCAACACCTGGCAGAGGCGGTCCAGCGCACCCGACGCGCGGCCGTTTCCGCGTTCATCGAGTCGCCGACGTTCGGGGGCTCATCCTGGCTGGCGCACAGCAGTCTCCTGGCGGGCGTCGAGGTGCGCGACCCGCAAACCTACCAGCTGCTGTTAACGCAGCAGTGCGACACCCTGGCAGCCCGGTTTGCCCGGCAGGGTTACCGCAGCCTGGCCTTGATGCCGGGACTGCGGTACGCATGGCCGGAGGGCGCCTTCTACGGCTTCGAACAGATCTACGACCAACGCGCTCTCGCTTACCATGGCCCGGAATTCGGCTGGTGGCGCATACCGGACCAGTACGCACTCGCCAGGCTCGATCAACTGGAAATCGCGGCAGCCCCGCGCCCGCCGCTGTTTGTCTTCTACCCCACGATCAGCAGCCATCTGCCGTTCCGGCCCACACCGCCGTATCAGGCCAACTGGGCGCGCATGCTGACGCAAAACCCCTTCGAGCCCCGGACCCTCGAGGCCAGCCTGGCACGCACCCCAGACTGGACCAACCTCGGTCCGGCCTACACCGATGCCCTGAGCTACAGCTTTACCTGGCTCGCCGGTTACCTCGAGCAACACCCGACCGCGGACCTGGTCATAATCGTGCTCGGCGACCACCAGCCGCCCGCCAGCGTGAGCGGCACGGACGCACCCTGGGAGGTACCGGTCCATGTGATCACCCAGCGTGCCGAAATCCTCGCGCCGCTGCGGGCTGCCGGGCTGCAGCCGGGACTGACACCCGGGCGCCCTGCGCTCGGTCGCATGCACGAACTCACGGCACTCCTGCTGCGGGCTTTCGACGGCGCGCGGGTGTCGTCCCCGCAGACATCAGGCCGCACCGATTGCAGCAGCCCCCAGCCTGGGGCAGCTCGCCCCGGATGACGCCGGCGCGAGTCGCCGGCCCGCCCGTCCGCGGAACCGTCGCCGCGCACTGTTGTCACAGGAGCGTGGACTTAGATTGCTCCAGCGCGTAAAGGAATCGCAGGCCGTGGAAACATTCTCCGTACTCCCCATCAGTCAACTCGTCGCCGGACTCGCCCTGGCACTGACGTTTGGCGGCATGACGTTTTTCTCAGCGGTCCTGACTCCGCTGGTGTTTACCAAACTGCCGCTGAAAGTCGCCGGGCCCTTTATTCGCCAGGTGTTTCCCTGGTACTACCTCAGCATGGGAGTGACCGTGCTGGTGGCGCTGGCGGCCCTGCTCCTGGCTGCCGGCGGCAAGCCGACCTGGGAAGTGGCTCTGGCGGCGCTGGTTCTGGCCGGTTTCGGTATTGCCCGGCAGGTGCTGATGCCACTGATCAACCGGGCCCGTGACGCCGAGCTCGCCGGCCACTACGCCGCTGCGCGTCGTTTCAGGCGCCTGCACCTGGTGAGTGTGGTAATAAATGCATTCCAGTGGCTGGCGGTGCTCGCCGCGCTGATCATGGTGTTGATGTGAATTTCTTTCGATACAGGTTGCTGTGATCCGTCGCTACTCCGTTTCCGCTCTGCAGACAACGGTAACAGCATGGGTCACCCTGGTGCTGGCCGCCCTGCCACTGCTCGGATCCGCTACGCTGTCGCCGCGGTCGACTGACGAGGTAAAGGTTGTTGCGCCGTCCCCCGACCTGAATCCCTCCGAGGTGATTCGGATACAGGTCGAGGCGCTGCGCAACAACAGCCTTCTGGATGAGGGAATCGAGTTGACCTATCGTTTCGCTTCGCCGGGCAACAAACGCGTCACTGGTCCCCTGGTCCGTTTCACCGCGATGGTCCGCTCCGCCCCGTACGACCGGTTGCTCAACCACCGCAGCGCGCGTTACGGCCCGCTGGCTGTTTCTGATGGCCAGGCTTATCAAAGGGTAATGATCACCGACTCGCAGGGTGAAGAAATCGCCTATCACTGGGTGATGTCGCGCCAGAGCGAGGGTCAGTTCAAGGATTGCTGGATGACCGATGCCGTCATTCCCGTGCAGACGCCCGGTCAACCGACCAATCTCATCCCGACATAAACCCGCTCTTCCTGGTCCAGACGGCTGCCGAGCGGACCCCGTAGCACTCAGACTCTACCAACCCATCCAAGGCACCAGCCGTTTTCATTGACCGCTTTGCCGGGAAACGCTTCTGCCCCCGCCGACCAAAGCTCCGATACGGACCCGCCTTTGATACCGCCAGTGATACAGCCGTACCGCTACCGATGCCGTTAATACCGCCCCCTTAGCGCAGCTAAACAGCGCCGGCGCGGATCACTCAGCTGCTTGAGTGTTGTCGCGCTCCCGCCGCGCGGAGTTTCTCGAGGTCCGCAATGACCTGGTCACTGTGCTCGCTGGGTCGCACCTTGCGGTAGATCCTGGCGATGCGGCCTTCGGGATCAATAATGAATGTGTGTCGCTTGGCGAACTTCAGCGGTCCCATACTCATCAGAGACCCGTACTGGCGTGCCACTTCGCCCCGGGCATCGGACAGCAGCGGGAACGGTAGATGATATTTCCCGGCAAACTCCTGGTGGCTTTTGACGTCGTCGGTGCTTACGCCCAGAAGCGCGACATCCATGCGTTTCAGTATCACCACGTCATTGCGGAACTCACAGGCCTCGGTGGTGCAGCCGGGGGTGTCGTCCCTGGGATAGAAATACACCACCAGCCACTGCCCGCGGTAATCAGAAAGCCTGTGCACTTTGCTGTACTGGTCAGGGAGCTCGAAGGACGGCGCGCTGTCGCCGGGTTGCAGCGCACCGGCCTGCGGCGTGGAGGAAACCGCCACCGGCGTGGCACCGAGCAGTTGCCGAATTCTGTTGATGTCCATGTCAATCGTCTCCTGGCAGTAACGTGAGCGCGCCGGGCTTATCCCGCCGCAGTGCAGGTTGGCGTACGCGCTGCGCCCGCCGCAGTGACCGCCACGCGCCGTCGCAGATTCACAGACTAGACCAGGACGGTTACATCGTAAAGCTTTTGTATAAGCACCACGGCCACTTTACGCAATATCGTCGCGGGCGGTGCGCAGGATCGCAGCGCCTCCCGGACTTACGACACGGACCAGCGCCTGAGGTTCCTGTTGACCGCGCGCCGGCGGGTCACTTTGGCATAAACCGCGGCTATACTCCGCACGCTCGC
>CBDTYI010000131.1:0-7409 GCA_965364565.1 uncultured Gammaproteobacteria bacterium
GCAGCATGCGCGACTTGATTTCGGCCAGCATGGCGGCCATCACCAGGTACTCGGCAGCCAGCTCCAGGCGCAACTCCTGCATCAGCTCGATGTATTCCATGTACTGCCGCGTGATCTCGGCAATGGGGATATCCAGAATATCCAGGTTCTGGCGCTTGATCAGGTACAGCAACAGGTCGAGCGGACCCTCGAAAGCCTCGAGAAACACTTCCAGCGCGTCGGGCGGAATATAAAGATCCTTGGGGAGCGTGGTTACCGCCTCGCCCTGCACGTAGGCGAAGGGCATTTCGGTCTGCTGGGGTGCGAGTTCAGTCGGCGGCGCAGTATCGGTCATGCGGTCAGGTCACTCCGTTGATGGGGCATTGTATGCGCCCGGGACGCAGATGGAAACCGCCGCGGGGTGATGCTGGCTCCAGCGCGGACCCCGCCCGCGTCAAGAAAACCATTAACCACAAAGGAACACGAAGGGAGACGAAGGTAAACCAAGGTACTGTTAATTCTTGCTTGTGCCTGCCAGGTGGATTCCGGTGGCGCGGCTTTGCAAAAGGGGTCGGGCACTCAATCGCCGCGGCGGCGTTCTGGACAAAGCTTGAGTAACCGAAAAGGAACATCAAAGAAAGCTTTTGCCTTTTCTCTTCGCGTGACTTGGCGTCCTTCGCGGTCAATTACTTTGACGCTTTCAAACAGCTGCGAGTCTCAGGCGCTTGCCCATGACCCAAACGACCCGACAGAACCCGAAGTACTTCTTCGGTTTTCCTTCGTGCGCCTTTGTGTGCCTTGGTGGTTTGGCTTTTTCCGCCTTGAAATACAGTTAATGAGCCACATGAACTAGATACACTTTTTCTAGTATTTCAAGCCAATTGCAGACTTTACTTCATTTAAAGTCTCATCAGCGACATCGCCCGCTGCCTCGCCCCCCTGCTGCAGGATGTTGCGTACCAGCTGCGGGTTTTCCTCGAACTGGCGGGCCCGCTCGCGGATCGGCGCCAGTTCGGTGAGCACCGCATCGATGATCGGCTGCTTGCAGTCCAGGCAACCGATGCCCGCGGAGCTGCAGCCCTCGCGGACCCACTGCTGGCGGCCTTCGTCGGAGTAGACCTGGTGCAGCTGGAACACCGGACACTTGTCCGGATCGCCCGGGTCGGTGCGCCGCACCCGCGCCGGATCGGTCGGCATGGTGCGCAGCTTCTGCTCGATGTCGCGGGGGTCATCGCGCAGCGCAATGGTGTTGTTGTAGGACTTGGACATCTTCTGGCCGTCCAGTCCGGGCATCCTGGAAGCCGGCGTGAGCAGCGCCTGGGGCTCGGGGAGGATGATGCGGCCGCTGCCCTCGAGATAGCCGTACAGGCGCTCGCGGTCACCCATGGTCAGGTTGCCCTGCCCGTCCAGCAGCGCGCGGCCCACGTCCAGTGCCTCCTGGTCGCCCTGCTCCTGGTAGCGCTTGCGCAGCTCGCGGTACATCTTGGCGTTCTTCTTGCCCATTTTCTTGATCGCCGCCAGCGCATTGTCCTCGAAATCCGGCTCGCGGCCATACAGATGGTTGAAGCGCCGCGCCACTTCGCGGGTCAGTTCCACGTGCGCGACCTGGTCTTCCCCCACCGGCACCGAGCCGGCCTTGTACATCAGAATGTCGGCGCTCTGCAGCAGCGGGTAGCCGAGAAACCCGTAGGTCGCCAGATCGCGTTCGCGCAGCTTTTCCTGCTGGTCCTTGTAGCTCGGCACCCGCTCCAGCCAGCCGAGCGGCGTAATCATGGACAGCAGCAGGTGCAGCTCTGCGTGCTGAGGCACATCGGACTGCACGAAAATCTTGGCGCTGGCCGGATTGACCCCCGCCGCCAGCCAGTCGATCACCATGTCCAGGACGCTGTCGCTGATGATCTGCGGATCTTCGTAATGGGTGGTCAGGGCATGCCAGTCCGCCACGAAGAAATAGCAGTCGTATTCGTGCTGCAGCCGGATCCAGTTCTTAAGCACGCCGTGATAGTGGCCCAGATGCAGTCGCCCCGTGGGCCGCATGCCGGACAGCACCCGATTCTGAGATTCCCCGGTCAAGACAGACTAACTCCTCATCAGTGCAAACAGTACCGTTTCCAGGTAGCCCGGTTTCATACCCGCTACCGCGGCCATCATGTGCAGAAACACGTTCACGAATGGCCACAGCACGATACCGAGCACCCCGGTCACCAGCAGAATGATCAGTATCCAGAACCCGTAAGGCTCGATGCGCGCAAACTGGTAGGCATACGGTCCGGGCAACACACCGGTCAACACGCGACCGCCATCCAGTGGCGGCAACGGTAATAGATTCAGCACCATCAGGATAGTGTTGATGAAAATCCCGGCCACGCCCATGAACAGCAGCGGCAGGGCAAGCCAGTTTTCCGCCGGAAGCCCGAGCGCGATGCGCGCCAGCAGCGCCCAGCCCAGCGCCATCAGCAGATTGGCAGCCGGCCCCGCCGCCGCCACCCACGCCATGTCCTGCTTGGGGTGCTTGAAATTGCGCCAGTCCACCGGCACCGGTTTTGCCCAGCCGAACACGAAGCCGCCCGGCAGCAGCAGCATCAACCCGGGCACCAGAATCGTCCCGATCGGGTCGATATGCTTCAAGGGGTTCAGCGTCAACCGTCCCAGCATCTCCGCCGTGCGGTCACCGAAATGGCGCGCCGCCAGCCCGTGCGCGGTCTCGTGCACCGTGATGGCAAGCAGCACCGGCATCAACCAGGCGGCGATTTGCTGAGCGAGACTGACCTGTATCAATTCGGTATCCCTTGACGTCGTTATTCCAGACCTTCGGTGGAGCCTTTGCCCTGCCGTGTCACCGTCGGCACCGCATCCGCGAGGTCGATCACCGTGGTCGGCTCCACGCCGCAGCTTCCGGAATCGATCACCAGATCCACCTGGTGTTCCAGCCGCTCGCGGATTTCCCAGGCATCGGTTTCCGGGAGCTCCCTTCCCGGCAGCAGCAGCGTCGAGCTCATCAGCGGCTGATCCAGTTCGGCGAGCAGTGCCGCGATGACCGGATGATCCGGCACCCGGATGCCGATGGTCTTGCGTTTCGGGTGCTGCAGCCGGCGGGGCACGATGGCCGTGGCGCGCAGCACAAAGGTGTAAGGGCCAGGCGTGCGCGCCTTCAGCAGTCGATAGGCGGGATTGTCCACGCGCGCGTAGGTGGCGATCTCCGACAGGTCCCGGCACAGCAGGGTGAAGTTGTGTTTCTTGTCCAGTGCGCGAATGCGGCGAATGCGTTCCAGCGCTCCCTTGTCGTCCAGGTGACAGGCGATGGCGTAGCTGGAATCGGTCGGCACCACCACAACACCGCCGTCGCGAACGATCTGCGCGGCCTGTTTGATCAGGCGCGGCTGCGGGTCGTCGGGGTGAATCTCGAAAAA
Source organism: uncultured Gammaproteobacteria bacterium (assembly GCA_965364565.1). Taxonomy (GTDB): domain Bacteria; phylum Pseudomonadota; class Gammaproteobacteria; order DSM-19610; family DSM-19610; genus Thiogranum. The sequence continues at coordinate 3,390 of CBDTYI010000131.1, forward strand.
CTGGCTCATGCCACAGCCTCGAGCGGCCAGCCTTCGGCTTCCCAGATCGGCGTGCAGCCGTGCGGCAGACCGCGCAGCCGGCCGAGCTCGATCCAGGCATTCTCTGGCCCGTGGTAATCGGAGCCGCAGGAAGCGAACAGGCGGTGCTCGCGCGCGACTGCGGCCATGTGGCGCATTTCGTCCACCGAATGACTGCCTGAGACCACCTCCAGGCCGAGCCCGCCGCTGTCTACGAAGGCACCGACCAGTCGCTTCAGCTTGCTGCGGGTGAGCCGGTAGCGTGCCGGGTGCGCAATGACCGCCAGGCCACCGGCAGCGCGGATCCAGCCGACCGCCTGCGCGAGCGAGGTCCACTCGCCACGCACGTAGCCGGGCTTGTCCTTGACCAGGAAACGCTTGAACACCTCGCGCACCGAAGCCGCATGGCCCTGTTGGACCAGGAAGCGGGCAAAATGGGTGCGGCTCAGCAGGTTGCCGGTGCGCAACCGCTCCGCGCCTTCCAGCGCGCCGCCGATACCCGCCCGCTCCAGTTTGCGGGCGATTTCCTGCGCCCGCCAGTCGCGGAATGTCTGCAGTCCGCTCAGCCCACGGCGCAGCTCGGTATTGGCCGGATCCACGCTGAGGCCGAGTACATGGATGGTCATGGCGTTCCAGGTAACCGAAATCTCGACCCCCGGCAACAGCGTGAGCGGCAGGGCCGCGGCGCTGCGCAACGCCTCGTCGACGCCGTCGAGGGTGTCATGATCGGTCAGTGCCAGCACAGCCACACCGGCGCTGCGGGCCCGCTGCACCAGAGCAGCCGGGGCCAGGGTGCCGTCCGAGGCCGTCGAGTGACTGTGCAGATCGTAGCTGGACGCCATGTATCAGCGCCCCCGGGACAGGCCGCCGGGCGCCGTGACCGGCTGGCACAGCAGTAAGTCGAAATCGTCAATGACAGAACGCATAAGCCCGGCTGGATTCGTGAGGTGGATTGCAGCCCCCCGGCCACGCAGTGTCCGGAGGCATATCCGCTCTATTGTACCGAAGTGTTACGGGCCGCGCCGCCTCTGCGGCGCGGCGCTGAATAGGGTACCATGCGGCAGCATGAATCTGCCCGAACCGACACTGAAGGCCTTTCGCGGTCCGCTGGCCGCAGCGCTGGATACGCTGGCGGAGGCCTATGCCGCGAGCGATACGGGCACCGCCAGCACGCAGGAGAGCACGCCTCCGCTGCTGGTGCGGGCGTTCGCACAGTTGTTCGAGGCGATGCAGCGCACCGAGGCAAGCCTGGCGCAGGACAATGCTGTACAGAGCGGGAACCAGGCCAGCGGACAGGATGTCTCTGAACTGGGTGAATATGCCCTGGAACTGTTCGAAGCTGCATTGACCTGGTCACAACAGCTTGATCTCGATGAGATTCATGATGTTCTGCAAGGTTTTGTCATTGCCATGGGACGCTGGATCGCGCGCCATGGCGGGCAGATTTTCAGCCTTGAGCCGGTGGTCGACGCCCTGGCGCGCCAGGCCAACCAGACCCAGGAACCGGAACGGCTGGTGCCACTGTACCGGGCCATGGGCGAGATCATGGACGCGACGGCGGCGGCCATCCGCCAGGACCTGGAGAAGACCAACCCGGGTCGGCCGTGGCGCGTGCTGCATCTGAACCGTGCCATCGTGGCAACGCGTACTCACCATCCGGATATCATGGAAGAGGCCTTTTCCGTCCTGACCCGCGCGCTCCCCGAGGATGCGCCAGGGTTTTTTTCCCAGGGCATGGAGCAGATGGACTTGTTAAACTACCCCCGCCACGTCAGGGACGTGATGGACCGTTATTATCGCAAATGGAGCGTGGACCGCTCGCTGCACTGATGAGGAATCTCGAGATACCAGCGCTATGAAGTTTCTGTTCGACTTCTTTCCGATCTTACTGTTTTTCGTCGCCTACAAGCTGTACGACATTTACGTGGCGACCGCAGTGGCGATTGTCGCGGCGGCGGTGCAGACCGCCGCGTTCTGGATCCGTCACCGGCGTTTCGAAAAGATGCACCTGGTCACCTTCGGCCTGTTGCTGGTGTTCGGCGGTCTGACCATCGCCCTGCACGATCCGGTGTTCATCAAGTGGAAACCGACCGTGATCAACTGGCTGTTCGCCGCGGTGTTCATGGGCAGTCACTGGATCGGCGCAAAACCACTGGTGGAACGCATGATGTCGCACGCCATCCAGGCACCGCGCCCGGTGTGGGTGCGCCTGAGCTGGATGTGGATCGCGTTTTTCATCGGGGTCGGCATTCTGAATCTGTATGTCGCTTTTAACTTCGCCGAGGATACCTGGGTGAACTTCAAGCTGTTCGGCATTCTGGGTATCACGTTCGCCTTTGTCGTCGCGCAGGCCTTCTATCTCGGGCGCTATGTCGAGGAACCGGAAGCCGAGGAAGAATCCTGAATGCTGTACGCTTTGATCAGCGAGGACCGGCCCGGAACCCTGGACCAGCGCCTGACGGCGCGCCCCGCGCACCTGGAACGCCTGCAGCAGCTGCGCGACGCCGGTCGCCTGGTGCTGGCCGGACCGCACCCCGCCATCGACAGCGAAGACCCGGGGCCCGCCGGTTTCAGCGGCAGCCTGGTGGTCGCTGAGTTTGATTCCCTGGAAGACGCCCAGGCCTGGGCCGATGCCGACCCTTACGTCAGCGCGGGCGTATATCGCCAGGTTGTTGTGAAACCCTTCAAAAAGGTACTGCCCTGATGAAAGCCGATCGTGTAACCCTGATCCGCGACCGCCTCACGCAGGTCCTTGCGCCGCAGGCTCTGAATATTATCGACGAAAGCGCCGCGCACGCCGGCCACGCCAGTGCCGGGGGCGGCGGTCATTTCGTTGTCGAAATCGTCTCCGATGCCTTTCAGGACAAAACGCTGATTCAGCGTCACCGGCTGGTCTACGACGCTTTGCAGGACGCCATGAAACGCAACGAGATCCACGCCTTGAGCATCAAGGCATCTACACCTGCCGAGGCGGGATCCTGAGCCATTCCAATAAGGAAGCCATACATGAAACTTCACCACCTGACACTTGCACTGGGGCTGACTGCGCTGATCAGCGGCTGCGACCAGATACCTCTGGGGTCCACGCAGGACACCGGCGCGGCACCGGTCAGCGACACCAGCGCGGTGGTCGCCACCGTGAACGGCACACCGATTACCGAACAGGGCCTGGCGGTGTACCAGCAGCAGCGTCACAGCCGCCGTCCCAATGATCCCACCGGCCAGGACCGCGACGCGGTGCTGGAGGAACTGATCAACCTCGAACTGGCGCGCCAGGCGGGCGTGGAGCAGGGACTGGACCAGAAACCGGACATCGCACTGCAGATCGACCAGCAGCGTCGGGCGGTGATCGCGGCCGCGGCTATCCAGCACCAGCTGCAGGTCAACCCGGTCAACGATGAAGAGCTGAAAAAGCTCTACGATGACAATGTCGGCGACGGCAACGAGTACAAGGCGCGCCACATCCTGGTCGAGGATCAGCAGAAAGCCGTTGACCTGATTGTCGAACTGGATGAGGGCGCGGATTTTTCCGAGCTCGCCAAGCAGCATTCCACCGGACCGTCCGGCAAGACCGGCGGCGAGCTGGGCTGGTTCTCGGCCAGCCAGATGGTGAAGCCGTTCTCAGACGCACTGGCCGGCATGGAAAAGGGCACCTACACCAAGGAGCCGGTGCAGACGCAGTTTGGCTGGCACGTCATTATTCTCGACGATTCACGCGCGTCTACCGTGCCGTCATTCGAGCAGGTGAAGCCCCAGCTGAAAATGATGGCTCAGAACCAGCGCGTGCAGGACTACGTGGCCAGTCTGCGCAGTGACGCCACCATCGACATCGTGCAGACTGCGGCACCGGCTGGCGCAGCAGACACAGCGCCGGCCGCGGCAGCGCCAGACAGTGGCGCCGCGCCGGGTGCTGGCCAAACCGGCACAACCGAATAAAGCCTAAGGAGCTTCTGATTAATTCGCTTCTCGTCATCCCGGCGCATGCCGGGATCCAGTGAATTC
>CBDTYI010000132.1:0-7329 GCA_965364565.1 uncultured Gammaproteobacteria bacterium
TTCGGGCCAGCGCCCAGGCGTTGTGCGCCCGGCTCGGGTTGAGCCCGAAGCCATCAAAAATGGCCAGCAGAACAGGTCTTGTTTTCACGTTATTCCCCTGAGACTCCGGTGGCTGAGGCCGGCAGTGCCGGCGCTCGACAGCAATTGCCAGGACACGCGCTGCGTGCCAGGTGCCTACGATAGCACAGGGCCGGGCAATCGGAAGCCGGGCGATGCTGCAGCAACGCAGTTTAAGCATCGGTTGTGCGGCGCGTCTGCACGGCCAACGGTTTGGCGTGCCGGGATTACCCCCGGAAACGCCCGGCCCGTACCCTGTGCATACGGAACAGCAACAGGACGGTTTGCCATGAATCAGCGCCAGGACGACTGGAATTCGGGTTACGGGTTTGTGCAGCTCGGGGCCGCCGCGCCGGTGCGCGCGCGTCTGGATAACCCGGTGTTATGGATCCTTTCGATGCTTCCGGAGTCAGAATTGATGGACCTGTACGCCAGGATGGAAGGCATCGAGTTCAAGCAGGCGTTCGACTGGGTGGCCGAGTACGGGACGGCCAACCATGGTCTGGCCGTCGAGCACATGAAGAAACGCATCGCCGAGCACATTGACCGGGCGATGCGCGCAGTGGGCGATTAGGTCATGCCCAGAAAAATCCGTCCCAGGAAATGTGCCTGCGGGTGCGGAGCGATGACCCGCGGCGGTGATTTCCGCCCCGGTCACGACGCGCGCACCTTGAGTGCCGTGATCAGCAGCGTCGGTGGTGTTGCGGCGCTGCGTAAGCTGGTCGAGACCGCGTTGCAACGCCGCATTGAAGTCGAAACAGAGTAGGCTGTGTGATGGAAAAGGAACCCGACTGCTGTCAGCGAAAGGTTGTCTGGCTGGTTATGGTGCTGTGTGCGCTGCTCGCCGTCGTGCTGCTCACCGGCTACTAGCCGACAGTTGTCACGGGGCTGGCGGATGCCGGCGACGGCCTGGAAAGCAGGCGCAGGGCGTTGCGCCAGGATACCCGGCGCAGCGCCCCGGCTGTCTCAGTCGCTTTGCTTCCCGGTCTGCGTCAGCCACTGCTGATAACAGTCCAGTCCGCAGAAATACACCACATAGTCCGTTGCTTCTTCGCTTTTTGCTTCGGAAACAGGGATTTCCTTCAGACATATTTCGCAGCTCAGGGGTTCGAGCTCGATCGGCATGGGGTTGGCGCTCATGTTGCACCTCCAGCGGCGTCACTGGCGCACAGGCGTTGTGCGCTGTTTTCGATGGCCGTCAATGTATATAAGACCGTCAGTATGCGATAAGAATCCCGATCATGACTGTCGTGGGACCTGCGGTGCAGCGCTCTAGCCGCGCAGAAACCTTTCTTCGGCCTGCGACTCAAAACGTTATACTTGCTAGTGAGACCGGTGTCCCGCGCCCGGCGGCGGAGGGGGCAGGCCACTTTACTGTTGCGGGCGGATTGTGACATGAGTATTGCCAAAGCCATTGCGAGTCTCCTGGCGGCACTGCCGATCGCCTGCGGCGCAGCCGGTTTCAACGTGCTGCTGGATCAGCTGGAAGCCGATCATGCTGCGTTGCTGGCGGCCGAGCAGGATTTCCGGCAACGCCGCGCCGCGGGCGAACTCGGTGCCACTGCCGCTGCCGACTACAGCTCTTACCTGCAAGCCCTGCGTGGTCGCGTGGCCAATGACTGTCAGGCACTGGCTGAAGCGGGCGGCGTGCTGCCGGCCGGGGCCCCGTGCGCGGCGTTTCCCATCAATATGGCTGCACCGCGGCCTCTCGATCAGGGGGTGCCACTGAACCGCGCCGAGCATACCGGTAAACTGGATGCCGAACTGGAGGCCGGCCTGAGCCAGTTCGATGAGCTGCTGCTGCGCGAGCAGGAACGGGTTCGCGCGTCGGCACCGCGTTCGGGAGACGGCGCCGCAGCCGGAGGCGACGGCGGTGCGGATAGCGGTGCAACGGAAGGTGCGGGCGACGGAGGTCTGGCTGGCGCGCCCGGCAGTGCCGCAGCGAGTGACGGCAGCGAAGTGCAGCAGAGCGAGACCGGCGATGGGCGGCCACCGGGCGCCGGAGAGGGGGGCGAGGGCGCAGTTAGCCGCGGGGCTATGCCGCCACCGCCGCCCGGCACTCCCGATGGCAGTGACGACGACGTTGTCGCCCGTCAGCTGCGCGAGGCGGCCGAGCAGGAAACCGATCCGGAGTTGCGCGGCAAACTCTGGGAAGAGTATCGCAGGTACAAACAGGGTATCCGTTAAGGTGGATCGAGCAGACATGAGGTGGCGTCTTCTTCCCCTTCTGCTGCTGGCGATCGGATGGCTCGCCGGCTGTTCCGTGACCGGTCCGCACCGCGATATCAGCGGTGAGGTGCCGGCGCAGAAAGCGGCGGCGGAGATTCCCGAGGCTCAGTTGCTGGACGTCTGGATCGAACTGTTCGACCCGGGAGAACTGCCGGATGATCCTGAGGAAGCCAGCGGTTTGTCGATGGATATCCGCGCCGCCGAGGCTCGCTACATGCCGGAGCGTCTGCGCGACACCCTGGAGCGCACCGGTTACTGGGGCGCGGTGCGGGTGGTGCCGCGCGGTACCGCCGGCAGCGAAGTGCTGGTGCGTGGAACCATTCTGGCGTCCGACGGTGAGCGGCTGGCGCTCAGGATCACAGCGCTGGATGCGAGCGGCCGCGAGTGGCTCAGGGGCAGTTACGAGGCGGAGATTACCGCCGCTGACTATCCACCGCCGGAGCACCCCGACCGCGAGGCTTTCCAGTCTCTCTACAACGCGATTGCAAATGACCTGGCGCGTTTCCGCGCAGGGCTGAGCCGCGAGGATATCGTGGCGATTCGCCGCACCGCGGCGCTGCGCTTTGCCGCCGATCTCGCGCCCGATGCCTTTTCCAGCTACCTGCAGCAGGACGATGAGGAAAACTACAGTGTCGCGCGGCTGCCGGCGCAGGACGATCCCATGTACCGGCGGGTAAACGCCATTCGCGAACGCGATTTCCTGCTCATCGATACCCTCAACGGGCATTTCGACAACTTCTACCGCGAGGTGCAGGCGCCCTATAACGAGTGGCGCAGGACGCGCAGCGAGGAAGCCGCCGCCATGCGCGAAATCCGCGCCGAAGCCAACAAACGCAAGGTGCTCGGCGCCCTGGCGGTCCTGGGCGCCATTGCTATCGAAGCCGCCGGCAGCAACAGTACCCGGCGCGCCACCGGCGGGCTGCGCAACGTGATGATCGTCGGCGGTGCCTACGCCATCAAGACGGGTTTCGATAAAGATTCCGAGACTGCGATTCACCGCGCTGCCATCGAGGAACTGGGGACGTCGTTTGCCTCCGAGACCCGCCCGCTGGTGGTGGACGTCGAAGGAGAAGTTCACGAACTGACCGGTTCCGCCGAGGAGCAGTACACCAAGTGGCGGGCGCTGCTGAAACAGATCTATGCCTCCGAGACCGGTCTGGTCGACAGCGGCGAATGAGGTGATGGCAGTGCGGCGCGGTGCAGCATCCGGCGACCAACACGACGCGACGCCGGCTGCGCCCACGCTGCGTCCGCCCGGTAGCCGGACGCAGCGCGTCGAACCCATGACATCCGCGTATCGGCGCTTGTGGATAGCGCTGGCGGGTACCGTGGCGCTCGGCGTGGCGGTGGTAGTGGCGCTGCCGCAAATGCTCCGCGATCCCGCCGAACCCCCTGTCGGCGGGGCGCCGACGGAGCCGCTTGCCGAGCCGGCGCAGCCCAGATCGGACGACAGCGCCGCGCGCAGCAGCGCCGAACACAACCTGCGGGAATTCCTGCGCCTGCGCGCGCGATTGGAGCTGGCCAATGCGGAGCGCTGGGGCGAGCCGGACTGGAGCCGTGCCGTCACGCAGGCCATCAAGGGTGATCACCTGTTTGCGCAGCGGCGTTTCGCGGCCGCGGCGCAGCACTACGGAGCTGCTCTGCAGGGGCTCGAAACGCTTGAAGCGGATCGTGAACAGCGCCTCGCGGCAGCGCTCGAGTCCGGTCAGCGCGCGCTTGAGGCGGACGACGGCGCCGCGGCGCAGGCCGGTTTTCAACTCGCGTTGCTGATCGAGCCGGACCATCCACAGGCCCTGCAGGGTCTGGAGCGCGCGCGGGTGCGCGACCAGCTTACCGGCCTGATGGGCGAGGGCGATCGGGCCGAGCGGAACGGCGAACTGGAAAACGCCCGCGATATCTACCGGGCGGCTGTGCAGATGGACGCCGACTATGCGCCGGCGGACGCGGCTCTGCAGCGGGTTGAACGCCAGCTCGCCGATGCCGCGTTTCGTTTAGCCATGAGTGAAACTCTGGCTGCGTTGGACGCGGGTCGCCTGACGGCCGCCGGACAGTCGCTGCAGCAGGCTGCCGCCTTGAAGCCCGACGACAGCAGCGTGCGCGACGCGCGCCAGCGCCTCGCGCAGGCCCGCCAGCGTGCCACGCTCGATCGCCTGCGCACCGATGCCGCCGCCCGGGTGCGCAGCGAGGACTGGGCTGCTGCCGTGAGCCTGTACCGGCAGGCGCTGGCGCTGGAATCGGATGCGAGCTTTGCGCGCCGGGGCATCGGCCACGCCGAACAGCGGGTTCGCCTGCACGCGCAGCTCGACGACTATCTGGCCGATCCGGCACGCCTGCACTCGCCCGAGCCGCTGGCCGGCGCCGAACGGCTGCTGGCGGCTATCGCCGAGCCACCGGCCGGCGAACCAGGCCTGGTGGCGAAGCTCGCGACGCTGCGCTCGCGCGTGCAACAGGCGAGCACGCCGGTCACGGTCACTCTGCACTCGGACGGCGAAACCGAGGTGGTGATCTACCACGTCAGCCGCCTGGGACGTTTCCAGACGCACCAGCTGCAGCTGCGTCCCGGGACCTACACCGCGGTCGGCTCACGGACCGGTTACCGTGATGTGCGCGCGGTGTTCACCGTCAAGCCCGGCACGCCGCCGCAACCGGTACAGCTGCGCTGCGAGGAACCGGTTTGAGCCGTCTGTATCTGGTCAGCGATGCGCAGGGCGAGCGCAGCTTCAGCGAGGTGGACCTGCCGCTGCGCGTGGGCGGCGCCCAGCACGGCGACGTGGTCTTGCCGGATGCGTCTGCGGATGCCGTGGCAGCCTATATTGCGGTTGCCGACGGACACGCCTATATCCAGCCGGCCGACGACGCGTCGCAGCTGTTTCACAATCACGAACGCCTCACCGAGTCCCGATGGCTCAAATCGGGCGACCGCCTGCAGCTCGACGACGCGCTGCTCGACTGGCGCGTGCAGGGCGACCAGGTGTTCATCACCGTGCGACATCGCACCGACAGCGTGCAACCGTCGCCGCCACAGGATCCTGTGCCGCCACCAGCCGCACCAGCACTGACCGCGCAAGGCGCGCAACCGTCGGCTCAGCCTCGGCGGCACAAGGGCCTGCGCCGTGCGGCGCTGGCCGCGTTCCTGCTGCTGGTGCTGGCGGCGGCCTTCGTACTGATCGCCACACCGGTCGGCCTGCGCGTCACGCCCGCAGCGGCGCAACTCGCGCTGCGCGGTTTTCCGCCTCCGCTGCGCCTGGGCGAACGCTGGCTGGCGCTGCCGGGTAGCTACACTGTCACGGCCGCTTACGCCGGTTATCGTCCGCTGCAGCAACGCATCGACATCCCCCTGGGTGGTTTTACCGAGTTCGACTTCCAGCTGCAGGCGCTGCCGGGTCGCGTCGGTATCGCAGTCGATCCCGATGTGCCGTTTGACTTGTTCGTGGACGATGTCCGGCAGGAAACCGACAGCGCGGGTGTGGCGCTGATCGAACGCGGGCAACACCGGGTGCGCATTGAAACGGCGCGTTACCTGTCGGAGACCCGCGACGTGGATATCATCGGTCTGGACCAGTCGCAGCAACTGGCGTTCACTCTGAAGCCCGGCTGGGCCGAGCTGAGCATTGCCAGTGAGCCGGCCGGGGCCGAGGTGAGCATCGATGGCGAGCCGGCCGGGGTGACGCCGCTGCAGACCGAGGTGATGCAGGGCCTGCGCAGCTTTGAATTCTCGCTGCCGGCGCACAAGACGCTGACGCTGCAGCGCGAAGTTATCGCAGGTGCGGCGCTGCAACTGGACGATATCCGCCTGCAACCGGCCGATGGCCAATTACGGGTGCAGAGTGAACCGAGCGGCGCCAGCGTCAGTGTCGAGGGGGAGTTCCAGGGTACCACCCCGGTCACTATGACGCTTGCATCGCAGGTGTCGCACAGCCTGCGCTTGAGCAAGGCCGGCTACCAGGGTGTCGCGCAGGAGATCGTCCTGGACCCCGGGCAGGACCGCGAGCTGTCGCTGGCCCTGGCGCCGCAGTATGGCGTGCTGTTCATCGCGGCGCGTCCCGCCGACGCCGAGCTGCTGGTGGACGGCAAGCTGGCCGGCACCGCCACCCGGCGCCTGCGCCTGCCGACCCGGGCGCACGTGCTGGAGTTCCGCAAGGCCGGCTACGCCACCCGGCGTATGACCGTCACACCGCGCGCCGGAGTCAGCCAGAACCTGGAGGTGACGCTGGTAACCGAGGCGCAGGCGAAAGCCGATGCCACCCCGGGCACCGTCACTACCGGTGCGGGCCAGCTGCTGCGGCTGGTGCGTCCGCAGGGCCGCTTCGAGATGGGGGCTTCGCGGCGCGAGGCGGGGCGCCGCGCCAACGAAAGTCAGCGCCTGGTGCAACTCACCCGGGCGTTTTACCTGGGCGAGAAAGAGGTGAGCAATGCCGAGTTCCGTCGCTTTCGTGCCGCGCACGATTCGGGCCGCGCCGAGGGTGCCTCCCTCAATGGTGACGCGCAGCCGGTGGTGAACGTCAGCTGGGAGGATGCGGCGCGCTACTGCAACTGGCTGAGCGCGCAGGACGGCCTGCCGGCCGCGTACCGGGAGCAGGGCGGGCAGATGCAGCCGGTACAGCCGGCGACGCGCGGCTATCGGTTGCCCAGCGAGGCGGAGTGGGTCTACGTGGCGCGCGCACTGGGACAGGACACGCCGGCCCGCTACCCCTGGGAGGGCGACTATCCGCCGCGGCAAAAGGCCGGCAATTTCGCGGACGCGCGCATTGCCGATACCCTGGCCGACGTGGTGCCCGGGTATGATGACGGCTACCGGGCCAGTGCGCCGGTGGGCAGTTTTGCGCCACGGCCCACCGGCTTCTACGATCTGGGCGGCAATGTGGCCGAATGGACCAACGATTTCTATGCGCTGTACCCGGGTGAGGCACAGCGGCTGGTGACAGACCCGACCGGACCGGCCAGCGGCGAGCACCACGTGGTGCGGGATTCGAGCTGGCGCCACGGCAGCATCACCGAGCTGCGCCTGAGCTACCGTGACTACAGCCGCGCGGCGCGCAACGA
>CBDTYI010000133.1:0-7325 GCA_965364565.1 uncultured Gammaproteobacteria bacterium
CGGCAACTGGACCCGGAACTGCAGCGTACCGTACTGCATGCGATGCAATGTGACGCTCGGTTACGTCAACGGGTCGGCCAGTTGCGCATGAGCAAAGACTGGATGCGGACCGCTTTTCCTGTCAGCCCGGTGCAACCCGTTGTCCAGGTGCGGTGCAACAGCATGGGGCACAAGGCGGGCACGACACTCGCCGCTTCGGTAATGGCGCTGGCAATCGGCATCGGCAGTGGCGTGCTCGGCTACCTGTGTGCCGACAGGGGCGTGATTACCGGCGCCGTGCAGGACCAGGCGCAACGCATTGTGTTGCACCTGGACGAGTCAAAACCGGAACGGTTCCGTGCCGTGCTGGATTACGCGGAACAGTTTCTGCGCCAACACAGCACGAGTGATACTCAGGTGGAAGTGGTCGCCAACGCCAACGGCATCGACCTGGTAACCAGCGGCGTATCACCCTACGAAGCGCGCGTGCGCGCGATGATGCAGCAGCACCCGAACCTGCACTTCATCGCCTGCGCCAATTCCATACGCCAGCTGCGCGAAAGGGGCCTGGAAGCCTTGCTGCTAACGGATGTGCACAGCAGCAGCACGGCGCTCGACCATATCGTCGCGCGCCTGCGAGACGGCTGGAGCTACCGAAAGATCGACGACCTCAGCGCCATCTGAACGGCGACGCCGGCATCGTGCCAACCAGCGGGGTCACCGGCTGACTGGGTTCAGACAGCGCGACCCGAAGCTACTTTCCAATGCAGAAGCTGGCGAATATCTCTCCCAGCAGATCGTCACTGGTGAAGCTGCCGGTGATCTCGCAAAGATGCTGCTGGGCAAGGCGCAACTCCTCCGCCAGCAGTTCGGCGCTGCCCAAGCACTGGCGGGCGCCGGCAATATTCAGTTCCGCCCGGTGCAGGGCGTCCAGATGGCGGCGCCGGGCGCTGAAACTCCCGCTCGCGGATTCACTGTAGCCCATGACCTGTTTCAGGTGCGAGCGCAGTTCCGTGACGCCAGTCCCGGAACGGGCGCTGAGGGCGAGCTCTGCGTGAGCGCCCTGGGAGTGGATGCCGGGCGCGCGTCCGCTGAGATCGATCTTGTTGAACACCAGGGTATGGGGCAGATCGTGCGGCAGGCGATCCAGGATAGCCTGGTCTGCGGGACTGCGTCCGCGCTGGTCATCAATGACCAGCAATACGCGGTCGGCCTGTTCGATCTGGGCCCAGGCGCGGCGCACCCCTTCCTGTTCGATAGGATCGCTGCTGTCGCGCAGCCCCGCAGTATCGATAATGTGCAGCGGCATACCGTCGATCTGGATGTGCTCTTTCAACGCGTCGCGCGTGGTGCCCGCGATCGGCGTGACGATCGCCGCTTCGCGGCCCGCCAGGGCATTGAGCAGGCTGGATTTGCCGGCATTGGGCTGCCCTGCGATCACCAGCGTCATACCCTCGCGCAGCAACTGTCCCTGGTGCGCCTGCTGTTCGACCGCGTGCAACTGCTCAGCGATGGCGGCAAGGCGCGCCTGCACCTGCCCGTCGCTGAGAAAATCGATTTCCTCTTCCGGAAAGTCCAGGCACGCTTCGATATAGCTGCGCAACCCGATCAGCGCATCGACCAGTTGCTGTACGCGGCGGGAAAACTCACCCTGCAGCGAACGGCTTGCGGCGCGCGCTGCCTGCACGGTACTGCTGTCAATAAGATCGGCAATGGCTTCAGCCTGGGCAAGATCCAGTTTGTCGTTGAGAAAGGCGCGTTGCGAGAATTCCCCGGGGCGTGCCTGCCTCGCGCCCAGGCTCAGCACGCGGCCCAGCAACAGGTCGAGAACCACGGGACCGCCATGGCCGTGCAGTTCCAGCACGTGTTCGCCGGTGAAGGAGTGAGGGGCGGGGAAATAGATCGCCAGGCCTTCGTCGATGGGATCGCCGTCGGCGTTGCGAAATCGGTGCAGGCCGGCGTAGCGCGGCGCCGGAACACTGCCCAGCAGTCGCTCGGCGATGACGGGTACCCGCGGACCCGACAGGCGGATAATGCCGACGCCGCCGCGCCCGGGCGGTGTTGCCACAGCGGCGATGGTATCGGTGCAATCGGTCATGGCGAAGCCGGGTCCGCCGCTGGTATCAGGCTGCGCCTTGTTCCACGCGTTTGGTAATCACGTACTGCTGGGCAATGGACAGGGTGTTGTTGACCACCCAGTAGAGCACCAGGCCGGCCGGGAAGAAGGCAAAGAACACCGTGAAGACCACCGGCAGGACCATCATCACCTTGGCCTGGATGGGATCCAGGGGCGCCGGATTGAGTTTCTGCTGAATCAGCATGGTCGCACCCATGATCAGCGGCAATACGAAATAGGGATCGGCAACCGAGAGATCATTGAGCCACAGCATGAACGGCGCCTGGCGCAGCTCGACACTCTCCAGCAATACCCAGTACAGAGCGATGAACACCGGGATCTGCACGAGGATGGGCAGACACCCCCCCAGCGGATTGATCTTTTCGGTCTTGTACATTTCCATCATGGCCTGATTGAGCTTCTGCTTGTCGTCGCCGTAGCGCTCTTTCAGAGCCTGCAGCCGGGGCGCCAGCTTGCGCATGTTGGCCATGGATTTGTAGCTGGTCTCGGAAAGCTTGAAGAAGGCCAGCTTGATCAGCATGGTAAGGAAAATGATCGCCCAGCCCCAGTTACCGACCAGGGCGTGAATCTTTTCCAGCAGCCAGAAGATGGGCTTGGCGAGAAAAGTCAGCTTGCCGTAGTCGACCGTCAGCTCCAGACCCGGGGCGACTTTTTCCATCACGTGCTGCAGCTTGGGTCCGACGTACAGGCGGGTCTGGCCGGTCGTCTCACCGCCTGCGGCCACGCTGAGGGGCGCTCCGATCATACCGATCACGTAACGTTCGCCTTTCAGCGCGCGGGTGTAATAACGCTCGGTCTGCTCGGCAGGCGGTATCCAGGCGGCAAGAAAATAGTGCTGGATCATAGCAGCCCAGCCGCCGCTGACATCGCGGCTGAGACTCTCATCGCTCATGTCATCGAAGCTGATCTTCTCGTATTTTTCTTCCGGGCTGTAGAGGACCCCACCGGTGTAGGTGTATAGCAAGCGGGATTCCTGCTGCAACGGGGTGCGCTGCAGCTGATAGTAGGGGCGAGCGGACCAGTCGGCGCCGCTCTGATTCCGGACCTGGAATTCGACCTCGACGACGTAGCTGCCGCGCCGGAAGCGGTACAGTTTGGTGACCTCGACACCGCTGCCGTTGCTCCAGCGCAGCGGCACTTCCAGCACCTCACGGCCGTCGTCCAGCTCGAAGCGGGTCTGGTCCACTGAGAATTGCGCATGGTGGGTCGGTTCCGGCCCGGCACCGGCCCGCAGTCCGCTCTGAGCCACGAACAATTGCTGGGCGCTCTCCTCGAGAAGCCGGAATGGCTCGCTGCCCTTGTCGCGGCTTTGTGGATACTGCAACAGATCGACCTGGCGCAGGTCGCCACCGCGCGTGTCGATTACGGCGTGAAAGACATCAGTGACCACCTCCACCCGCTCGCCGGCCGGAAGCTGCACCCCAATATCCTCTGCGGCAGCCGCCGCCGCCTGTTCGGTCGGAGCAGTCGGCAAGTCGCTGGGGATCGCGGGGGTGGGGGCGGCGGCCTGTGATTCCGTCTCGGCAGCCTGCTGCGCGGGCTCCGGACGGGGACCGTAATCTTCCATCCAGGCCTGCCAGATCAGCAGGATCAGGAAGGACAGGGCGATTGCCAGTAAGACGCGTGGATTATCCATGGGTGTGTTTGGTGCTCTGGTCTGAACAATGTGAGCCGAGCCGGTCGGGCACCGGGTCAATACCACCGGCGTGCCAGGGGTGACAGCTGGCCAGGCGTCGCAGGCTGAGCCAGCCGCCGCGCCAGACGCCGAACCGTTCGATAGCGGTGATGGCATACTGCGAACAGCTGGGAGTAAAGCGGCAATGATTCCCCAGCCAGGGGCTGACAAGGAGGCGATAGCCTCTAATGACTAACAGGATCAGTGTGCGCATGTTGGGCAATTGTACGCCAGTGATTTTCCAGTGCGCTGAACAGTTGCTGGTTGCTTCTGCCAGCCGCTCCGGGCCGCACCAGTACGACCAGATCCCAGCCAGCCAGCATCTCCTGGTGTTGGCGGAAACTTTCCCGTATCAGCCGCTTGATGCGGTTCCTGGGTACGGCACCGCCGGCATTGCGGATCGAAACGGTCGTTCCGAGGCGCGCATAAGCCAACGAATTGGGCAGCGCCAGTACGGTCATGAAGCGGTCAGACGCCTTGCGCTGGCACTGCCGGAAGACCCTCTGGTACTCGGCCGCTGCCAGCAGCCGGTGTGTGCGGGGGTAACGCGCGGGAGCACCCGTCAAAGAAGCGCAGTTGTCAGGCAGTCAGTCGAGCGCGCCCTTTGGCCCGCCGGGCCTTGATCACCAAACGACCGTTCTTGGTGCGCATCCGGGCACGGAAACCGTGGTTGCGCTTGCGCTTCAGGTTGCTGGGTTGGAAGGTTCTCTTCATGGCGCAATTCGTTCCCAAAAAAGGTTGAAGACCCGCACGTTGCGGGCGAAAACAGGTCGCGCAGGGTACTGGTTTTACCCGGTCACTGTCAACCGCGGGTTTGGCCGGCGCAGCGCAGCCAAGTGTGGATACGTACGAGTTTCGGGGTTAGACTGGCGGGTCTTTCTGCCCGCACCTACACGGCAACCTGAACGGGGACCACCTTTGCAAGGTTCACTCTGGCAACAGTGTCTGGCGCATCTCGAAAACGAGCTGCCCGAGCAACAGTTCAACACCTGGATCCGGCCACTGCACGCAGTGGAAAACGCTCAGGAACTCAGATTGCTGGCGCCCAACCGATTCGTGCTTGACTGGGTCAGGGATCACTACATCAGCAGTATCCAGACTACTCTCGAGGCCCTCAGCCAGGACCAGCCACTGCGCGTCGAACTGCAGATCGGTTCGCTGCAGCCGGCCGCGCCAAAAGCCGTTGAGAAGACTGCACCGCCACCGCGTCCCGGCGCACCGGGGCGGAGTGACCGTCGCCGCGAAAAGCGTGAGTTGCCGCGCAGCAATCTTAACCCCGGTTTTACTTTCGACAGCTTCGTGGAGGGCAAGTCCAACCAGCTGGCACGCGCCGCATCCATGCAGGTGGCCGAGAACCCCGGTGAAGCGTACAACCCGCTGTTCATCTACGGGGGCGTCGGCCTCGGCAAGACACATCTGATGCAGGCCATTGGCAACCTGATCGTGGCGGCGCGGCCCGGGGCCCAGGTTGCGTACCTGCACTCGGAGCGCTTCGTGGCGGACATGGTAAAAGCGCTGCAACACAATGCCATCAGCGAGTTCAAACGCTACTACCGGTCGGTCGACGCTCTGTTGATCGACGACATCCAGTTTTTTGCCGGCAAGGAACGCTCCCAGGAAGAATTCTTTCACACATTCAACGCGCTGCTCGAGGGGCAGAGTCAGGTCATCCTGACCTGCGATCGTTACCCCAAAGAGGTGCACGGCCTGGAGGAACGGCTGAAGTCGCGTTTCGGCTGGGGACTGACGGTCGCGATCGAGCCGCCGGAACTGGAAACGCGGGTCGCGATCCTGGTGAACAAGGCATCCGAGGCCAACGTCGAGTTGCCGAGTGACGTGGCATTCTTCGTCGCCAAGCGCATCCATTCCAACGTGCGCGAGCTGGAAGGCGCGCTGCGGCGGGTAATCGCCAGTGCGCGCTTTACCGGGCGCAGTATCGATCTGAAGTTTGCCAAAGAGGCATTGCGCGATTTGCTGGCATTGCAGGATAAGCTGGTGTCTATCGACAACATTCAGAAAACCGTCGCCGGTTACTACAAGATCCGGGTTGCGGACCTGCTGTCGGCGCGGCGCACCCGCTCCATCACCCGACCGCGGCAGATCGCCATGGCACTGGCCAAGGAACTCACCAGCCACAGCCTGCCGGAAATCGGCGAGGCCTTCGGCGGACGCGATCACACCACCGTGTTGCACGCCTGCCGTAAAATCAACGAGCTGAAGGAATCGGACGGACGAATTGGCGAGGACTACAGCAACCTGTGGAGATTGCTGAGCACATGATGTGGATAAGCGGTGAACAAATTTATCGGTCAGAAGTTTTCCGATATTATCCACAGCGCATCCACAGCTTGCGGGGTGCTTTCCCCGGGCTGATAAGTATCCATAAGCTACTGAAAAATATAGAGTTATTAAAACATACTAACAGGCGGACGCGTCCCTAAATACAGTAACCAAGGATAAGATATTAATGAAATTCACTATTGACCGGGAGTCTCTGCTCAAACCTCTCCAGCAAGTCATTGGTGTTGTGGAACGGCGTCAAACGCTGCCTGTCTTGGGCAATTTGTTGCTTGTCGCCGGGAAGGATCAGTTGCACATGACCGCGACCGACCTTGAAGTGGAAATCCAGTCCAGTTTGAAACTTGAGGTCAAAGAGGGTGGTGACATCACCCTGCCGGCACGCAAGCTGATTGATATCTGCAAGGCCTTGCCCGAGGAAGCGAAGATTGAATTGTCGATCAAGGACCAGAAGGCACAGATTCGTTCAGGCCGCAGTCGCTTCAGCCTGGCTACCTTGCCGGCAGGCGATTTCCCGGTCGTCGACAAGATGCAGAGCGACTGCGAATTTTCTATCGCTCAAAGCAAGCTCAAGGAGCTGATCGACCGAACGCAGTTTTCCATGGCGCAACAGGACGTCCGCTATTACCTCAACGGACTGATGCTGGAGATCGGCAGAGGCCTGCTGCGCGCGGTGGCGACGGACGGGCATCGCCTGGCGCTGTGCGACATGGAGGTCGATATTGATACGACCAATCCGCGTCAGGTGATTGTCCCGCGCAAGGGTATTCAGGAGCTGCAACGGCTGCTCGAAGACAGTGAGCAGCCAGTACGGGTCGAAATCGGCAGCAACCATATTCGCGTGCGTAGCGACGATGTCTGTTTTACCTCCAAGCTGGTGGATGGACGCTTCCCCGACTACGAACGGGTGTTACCCAAGGGCGGCGACAAACATGTGCGCGCAAACCGCGAGCTGTTTCGCCAGGCGTTGTCGCGTACTTCGATCCTGTCGAATGAAAAATACCGCGGCATTCGGCTCAACCTTGAGCAGAACAACATCAGAATTCAGGCGCATAATCCGGAGCAGGAAGAAGCGGACGAGGAGTTCGAGGTCGATTATCAAGGCGCCGGTCTGGAAATCGGCTTCAATGTGACGTATCTGCTCGATGTGCTGGGGACGGTACGCAGTGATGACGTTGAGCTCACCTTGAGTGATTCGAACAGCAGTTGCCTGATACGTCAGCCGGGAACAGAACA
>CBDTYI010000134.1:0-7280 GCA_965364565.1 uncultured Gammaproteobacteria bacterium
CCGGCCTCTCGGCTTTCGACAGACGAGCCGCTCCCGCGTGCTCATGCTTTGAGCAACGTCCAAATACCGATTCCGACAAAACCAATACCGGCGATGTAGTGCAGATACTTCGCACTCACATATTGCGCTATCAATCCCCCCGCCAACACACCGATCCCGGACGCTACAACAAGCGCCAGCGAAGCGCCTAAAAAAACCGTGAATTTGCTCACTTCTTTGTCAGCAGCAAAAAGCAAGGTAGCCAGTTGCGTCTTGTCGCCCAGCTCTGCGATGAATACAGCGGCAAAGACGGTAAATAAGACTTTCAAGTCCATGGAATCTCTCACTCATAGTTTTGGTGCTAAGACAGGTACCGAGGCGGTTTGCGACGGGTGCTCACGATCCTGCTCTGAGCACCATTGCCTGATCTTCGGATCCGCCGCTGACGGCTTCCCTGAGTTTTGTCGCGCCGCCTCTTGCAATCGCTGGCAAGCCGCTGATCTTACCTGCTGAGACCCCCTAATGCACTGATATTTGTGACGAACTTCACAAGTTTTCCATTTCCCTGCCGCAACTCGCCGGTTCTCTTGACACACCTTTGTTTTGGGCTATTATTCCCATGTGGGAATATTTCCCACATTCTTCTAACATAGAGGAGCAGGACCGGACTCCGACACATTGAACGTTCGGTAACACCAAACGGGACCGGCACCTCCAAAGGAGCACATCATGAAAGCAAAACCTGTATTCGCTCTGGTTGTGAGCCTGCCGCTGTGGCTGGCCGGTTGCGGCGGCGGTGGCGGTACCGACAACAGTGGCGCAGTTACTCCCAGCGCTACTGTCGGCGTCAGTTCCGGAACCATCACAGGGTTCGGCAGCGTGTTCGTCAACGGGGTAAAATTCAACACCGACAATGCCAGCGTATTTCGCGGTGACGACCAGCTGAATGACGTGCGTGAACTGGAGATCGGCATGATCGTCCGCGTGGAAGGCAGTATCGATGACAAGATCGCCACCAGCGTCCGATTCGAGGAAGATGTCAAAGGCCCAGCGGATGGCCCAGCCAGTGGCGACAGCTTCTCGGTGATGGGCCAGACCGTGATCACTGACGCCGGCACGGTGTTCAACAACACCTCCCTCGCCGGTATCGCCGCCGGCGATATTCTGGAGATCAGCGGGTTGCGCAACGCCAACGACGATATCGTAGCGCGGTTTGTAGAGCGCAAGACCAACCCCGCCAATGTCAATCGCTACAGCGTCATCGGTAACGTACGGAATCTCGATTCCGCCAGCCGGACATTCCGCATCGACGACCTGGTGGTCGATTACGGCGCGGCTAACGTGAACGACCTTAGCTCCGGTAACCCGGTTGAAGGACAGCTGGTCGAGGTGAAGGACGACAGCAAGGCCTATGCGCCGGGTTCGCTCAGCCTCACCGCCACCAAGGTCGAACCGCACAGTCGACTCGGGAATGCCGCGGTTTCGGGAGCCAGAACCGAAATCGAAAGCATCGTAACCCGCGTCAATTCGAGCAGCGAGTTTGAAATCGGCGGCATCCTCGTCAGGACCACGCCATCGACCCTGTTCCTGTTCGGGACCCCCGCCAACATAGTGACGGGCGCGCGGCTCGAGGTCGAAGGCGTGATCGGCAGCGGCGGCCTGCTCCAGGCGAGCAAAGTCAAGTTTGAGGACAATGACGGCCGCATTCAGGCCAACGTAGACTTTGGCGGTGTGGATACCGCGGGCGGAACTGTCTCTCTCCTCGGCATCCCTGTGACCGTCACCGGTGGGACTGCCATGGAAGACAACCGTGACGACGTTTCACCATTCTCGCTGGGCGATACTCAGGCTGGCGATTACCTGGAGGTCCGCGGCTTCCTTGGCGCCAATGGCGCATTCGTCGCGACCGAACTGAGGCGTGACGGCAATGACAGCAAGGTGGAAATACGCGCTCCTGTGAATCAGATAGATCCGGTAGCGGGCACTGTGACCCTTCTGGGTGTCACGGTAAACACCAGCGGCAGCACGCAGTTCAGAGGCTTTGATGATCAACCTATATCGGCCAGTCAGTTCTTCGCTGCGATCGTCGAGGGGCTCACCGTGGTACAAGCCAAGTGGGATCCGTTCACCGATGTCAGTGCGCCTGCCAAGGAACTGGAACTGGAAGATTGAAGTGTCAGGCAGTGGACCGGGCGGCCTCGACTCGGGTCGCCCGGTCGTTCCTGGCGCAAAGGCCGGGGGCCGACGGGATTTCCGAGCAGGCCATTGGGCTCCTCGGTACCGCTGCGCTGTTGCCCGTTCGCGATACGCGGTTGCACCTGAACGCAAGCAAGACGCTGGGTATAGAAGTCCAGGATGTCATGGACGAAGACCGGACCCTGTTTCTGGAATTCAAGAGGCATTGGTAGTAGTTGGATGAAATTCATTGATACGATTCCACCGGCCCTGATGGCAGCATTCTCGCAGTCGCTGCGGCCGCTGGTGCGCATGTTGCTGCACTTCAATATCACCTACCCTGTGCTTTCCCAGCTGTTGAAAGCGATTTACGTCGAAGTCGCCGAGCACGACTTCCCAATCGCCGGAAAACAGCAAAGCGACAGCCGAATCACGCTTCTGACCGGCATCCATCGCAAGGATGTGCGACGACTCCGACAGGAACCGGACCAGGCCGTTACCGATCCGACAAACGCCACACTGGGCGCACAGCTGGTGGCGCGCTGGACCGGTATGCCGGAATTTCTCGACCATGATGGACACCCCAGACCGCTCCCGCGACTCGGCCAGGACACCGCGCAGCCGAGCTTTGAAACGCTGGTGCAGACACAAAGCAAGGATATCCGCGCCCGGGTGGTACTCGATGAGTGGCTGCGCCTCGGCGTGGTCCGTGTCGATGAGCATGACCTGGTGTGGCTGAACACTGAGGCCTTTGTTCCCGACAGTGGCCTGGATGAAAAATCCTACTTCATGGGACGCAACCTGCACGATCACATTGCCGCCTGCGCCCATAACATCACCCGGGCGGGGCCGCCCATGATGGAGCGCAGCGTCTATTACGACTCGCTGACCGAGGCTGACGTCGCCGAGCTGGAAACGGCTGCCAGACAGATTGGTATGGAGGCGCTTCAGCTCATCAATCGCAAAGCGATGGAGCTGCAGCAGCGTTCTGACGGCAAGCCGGACGCCATCCGGCGTATCAACTTCGGGCTTTACTTTTTCCACGCAGTCGGTACTGCGGGCAACGAAGCGGAGATCAAGCATGATGAAGAATCGGCATAGCGGGTGTGCCAGGCCATCCCCGCGCCTGCTGCCAGCACAATTGAATTGCCCCTGGCATCTGTCGCCACGAATGCTCAACGGAGCGGGAGGATCAACCATGAACACGATCTACAGACTTATTGTGACCAGTGCCACTGCCGCACTTGTCGCTCTCACGGGTTGCGGTGGCGGTGGTGGTTCAGTCGCCGGCGTCGGTGGCATCGGCGGTACGGGCGTCCAGGTGGCCGGCGTCGGCGTGGGGACCACAACCGGGTTTGGCAGCGTGATTATCAATGACGTGCGCGAGTTTACGATTGACTCCCGGACCACGATACTGCGGGACGACAGCGAAATCACCGAAGCGGAACTGGAACTGGAGGGCAGAGGCTTCGCGACCCGGGTTGAAGTCGGCACTGATGTCAGCGACGACTTCACCAGCGGCACCGCCGTAACCATTGCGCTCGACAACAATGTAAAAGGGCCGGTAACCTCCACCAACCCACTGACCGTGCTTGGCCAAAGCGTTGTTGCGACCGGTGACACGGTGCTTGCCGGCTTGGCCGACATCTCCAGTCTCTCCGTCACCGACGAAGTCGAAGTGAGCGGTTTCAGCGACGCCAATAATGTTATTCAAGCCACGCGTATACAGTGGCAAACGGCTGGAATCCCGGTCTGGAAGCTGACCGGCAGGGTCGGTAACGTGACGCCGGGAAGCTTTGATATCGGAACCCAGTCTGTCCAGCTCAACGGTGTTGTTCCGCGTGATTGTGGAACCGGCCTCGCCAATGGCGATCTGGTTGAGGTCAAGGCAGCACGAGATCCGGCATTTGCCGCCGGCAACCCGCTGGTGACGGTAACCGACGTTGAATGCAAGATCCCCGGGCTGGGGACCCCCAGCAACGCCGTGGGAACGGTACTCGAGGCCGAGGTCGAGGGGCTGGTCGCGACGATCACCTCCCCGAGCGACTTCGTGGTCGGCGGGCAACGGGTACAGACCACGGCCGCAACGATCTTCGAGGGCGGTGCCCAGGCCGACGTCGTGCCCGGGGCCAAACTGGAGGCCGAGGGCGCACTGGACACCGGCAGCGGGATTCTGACCGCCGAGAAGATCAGGTTCCGCGAAACCCGTGTCCGTATCGAGGCGCCGGTCAACGTGCCGGGCGGTGGGCTGGGCAGTTCCTTCGCTATCATGGACCTTATCCTGGTCAACACAACATCGCTGACGGAAGATGATGACGGCCTTGTGGATGGAACTGGTCCGGCGGGCAATATCCAGGTCGAGGTGCGCGGCTTTGCGGACAGCGACGGAACGGTGTTCGCGAACGAAATACGCGCGCGCGGAACCGCCGACCTGACCGATGTGCGGCTGCGCGGCCCCGCGACCGACACCTGTGATCCGTCAGCAGGCGATAATGAGCTGGCGATCCTGGGTGTAATCGTCGACACCGGCGACCCCGGCACCTTGTTCGCGGATCTCAGCGGTCCGTTGCCGGACAACATCGCGCTGTGCAATCTTGTGAGCACCGGCACAGCGGTGCAGGTCGAGAACGGCACATTCAGCAGTGCCCCTGCACGGATTGACAACGCCGGCTTGATTGAAATCGAGGACTGAATCCTCCCTTTCCCCCTCCCGCAAGGGAGGGGGTCTTCTCTGGTCAGTCACAGGCCCCGGCTGCAGCCGATGCGTCCACCACGCAGCTTCAGGCTCTCCTCTGTTTGCGAATCCCCAAACGGCCGGAGCCGGCGTCTTCGGGTTACGGATCCCCCCTACGGGGACTCGAAAGACAACTTTCCATGTGCAAACTGAAACCTTGCCTGCCGTCTCAACGATGCGCATGCAGCCGCGCACTCGGTGGGCAGCATTGTTCATGCGGCATGACACCGGGCGCCTGCTCGTACCAGTCACGTGTCCTGTTGACCACTTTCACCGCCGCCAGCATCACGGGCACTTCGATCAGCACACCGACGACCGTTGCCAGCGCCGCACCAGACTGAAAGCCGAACAATACGATGGCGGTGGCGACCGCCAGCTCGAAAAAGTTACTGGCGCCGATGAGCGCAGACGGGCCTGCCACACAGTGCGGCGAACGCACCCAGCGATTGAGCAGATACGCCAGCCCCGAGTTGAAAAACACCTGGATCAGAATCGGTACCGCGAGGAGCAGGATGATCAGCGGTTGCGCGATGATCTGGTCGCCCTGAAACCCGAACAGCAGGATCAGTGTTGCCAGCAAGGCAATCAGTGAGACGGGACGCAGTCTCTCGATCACCTGGGCGAGTCCGGCAACACCGTCTTCTCTGCCCAGGACAGCGCGCCGCCACAGCTGGGAGATTATTACGGGAATAACGATATAGAGCACCACCGACAGGAACAGCGTACTCCAGGGCACGGCAATGGATGACAACCCCAGCAACAGGCCAACGATAGGCGCGAAAGCGAAGATCATGATCACGTCGTTGAGCGCGACCTGGGTGAGCGTGAAATGCGGCTCGCCTTCACTCAAATGGCTCCAGACAAACACCATCGCGGTACAGGGTGCAGCAGCCAGGATAATCAGCCCGGCAATATAGGAGTCGATCTGCCCGGCCGGAAGCCAGTCCGCAAACAGGCCGCGGATAAACAGCCAGGCCAGCAGCGCCATGGAAAAAGGTTTCACCGCCCAGTTGACGAACAGCGTGACACCGATACCCCGCCAGTGCTCCTTGACGTGATGCAGGGCCCGAAAGTCAATCTTGAGCAGCATGGGGATGATCATGAGCCAGATCAGTACCGCCACCGGCAGGTTCACCTGCGCCACCTCCATTCTGCCGATCAGTTGAAACGGCTCGGGGATGAAGTGCCCCAGCGCAATACCGGCCACAATGCAGAGAAACACCCAGACCGTCAGGTAACGCTCGAAAAACCCCATGCCAGCGCCGCTGGCCCTGGTTGCCGTTGTTTCACATTGCACACTCATGTATCTGCACCTAGGTTAGGGACGGCGCGCCCACCGGTTTCGTCCTGTGGCGCTACTGCCGGCAGCCGGAATGACAACACCGCGGCCGCGAGCACCAACGCTGCGGACCACCACAGGCAACCGGTCAGTCCCTGGGTCTGATAGACCCAACCGGACAGCACCGTCCCGGCCAGGCGTCCGCCGGCGTTGGCCATGTAATAGAACCCCACATTCATCGACACCTTGTCGAAGTCGGAGTACGCCAGTATGAGGTAGGAGTGCACCGCCGAGTTGATGGCGAACACCACCCCGAACAGGACCAGTCCGGTGACCAGCACCAGGGCCGGATCGAGTCCGTAGTGCAGGCCCAGGGCAATGGCGGCCGGGAAGATCGCCAATATGAAGGCCCACAGCCGCGCGGTTCCGCCGCCTGGCCCCCGGCCATGGTGACTGCGGCGGATCAGGCGCGGCGCGCTGGCCTGGACGACGCCGTAGCCGATCACCCACAGCGCCAGAAAGCCGCCGACCTGGGTAAAACTCCAGCCCAGCACCGAATAGAGAAACACCGGCAGTCCCACCACGAACCACACATCCCGCGAACCGAACAGAAAGAAGCGCGCCGCCGACAACCAGTTGACCGCCGGCGTGTTGGAGAATACCTGGGTGAATTTCGGCTTCGACTTCATCTTGCCGACGCCTTTCGGCAACAACAGGCCAGTCACGATCAGGACCATGAACAACAGGCCGGCCAGCAACGCCAGGGCGCCGCGGAAGCCGATCCCTTCGAGCAGCGCCGCCCCGACAAAGAAGCCTGCCCCTTTGAGGGCGTTTTTGGAACCGGTCAATGCCGCCACCCAGCGGAACAGCTTCGACTCGCCGCCGTCGCCGGCCAGCATCTTGACGCTCGCCTTGGCCGACATCTTGTTCAGGTCCTTGGCAATGCCGGACAGGGCCTGGGCAGCCATGACATAGGGCACCGACAGCCAGGCATCGGGCACGGTCAGCAGGGACAGTGCCACGACCTGCAGCCCCATGCCGATGTGCATGGTGAGATTCAGCCCGATGCGGGCCCCCAGCCAGCCGCCGACCAGATTGGTGACGATGCCGAAG
>CBDTYI010000135.1:0-7274 GCA_965364565.1 uncultured Gammaproteobacteria bacterium
TCCGTTCAAGACATGCAACAGCCCTGCAACAGATTCAACGCGCTGCAACAGTCTAAGGAGACCGGCGTCGCACGATACCCGCTGGCAGGGCGGTCAGGCGCGGCGCCGGTTGCCGGCATCGCGAGCGCAGCTGACCGGCGACAGGCTGTACTACACTAAACGTGTTATACATAGTGTGCTGCGGCTTTACTGTGCGAAAATAGGCACCGCAGCGGATGTTATCCGAAGCCCCGCGGCACCTGTCGGCCGCGCGTTGGCCAGCAGCGATAAAGAGATAACGAGAAAGAGATTGGGAGTCTGAAAATGAAACGGTTACTTGCTTTGCTCACGTTGGGGATATCCTTTGCGGCTCAGGCCGGAGATTACCAGTCCACGCTGCTGGTGCAGACCGGTCAGTTGCGCGAGAGCGATCTTATTGTGCGTACCATTTCCGATCTGGAAAGCAACCGCATCTGCCTGGCTTTTTACGTACGAACCACCGGCACCAGCCCCACCATGAACTGTTACGACGTGGTCTCCGGGTTCCGCTCCAACATCGGGCAGGTGGGACACTTCAAGGAAGGTAAACTGGTGGTGCGCAAGATGCGCGATTTCGAGAACGGCGTTACCTGTCTGGTCGCCTATGTGAGCACCGAGGGCACGTCGCCTGCGCTTGACTGCTACAAGAATGTCACCGCGGCCAAGTACCGTGAGACCGATGCGCTGGTGCGCAGCGGACACCTGCGCGAAGGCGATCTCGACGTCTACCGGATCGTCGATCCCGACAGTACCAAGACCTGCCTGGTGGCCTATGTGAACACCGGCAACACCTCGCCGTCACTGGAATGCTACGCCAGCCTGCAGAGCGCCAAAGGCGGTATGGTACAGAACAGCCACCTGCGCGAGGGTGATCTGATCGCCAGGAAGATCGTTGACGAAAGCAACAACAAGGAATGCCTGATCACCTACGTAAGCACCGAAGGCACCTCGCCGCACATCTACTGTGCCGAGACGCGCGTCGCCCAGAAGCCCGCGGCACAAGGCTGGTCGCAGAAGACCGCCACGCCTCCGCCGCCGGCACCGGTGTTCCCCACCAAGCCTGCCCGCTGAGCAGCCGTGTTGCCCCACAGGGGGTAACACGCGCCGCCGGCACGAGCTGGCGGCGCGCGCCCTGGTGGCGGCACGGAGGGGGGTGATCAGTCGGCGACCAGGCGGCGCGCCCGCGCGCTGGAACGCGCCGCTGCGCGTTTCGAAGCCGCTGACAGGTGCCAGGGAATTTTTACCCCGCCCTGCTCGCGCACGAAGCCCGACAGCTTGCCGAGCTCGTGGTAACGCACGCAGCTGTCACCGGCGAACACGAATTCGCCGATGTAGCGGTGCGAGACCTTGCGCTTCAGATGCTCGGCGTATTCGAGGCCCAGGAAGTGGCTGACCAGCCCGCGGATCACCCCGGCATGCACCACCAGCAGCACCGTATCGTCCGGCCTCGACTGTGCCAGCGCGGCGAGAAAGGCGACACTGCGCTGCTGCATCTGGCGGAAGCTCTCGCCCTCGGGGTAGACAAAGTCGGGATCTTTCTTGTGCTCGGGGACATTTTGTTCGACCCACTTCTTGCTCTTCCTGGAAAGCAGGCCGTAGTCGAGCTCGTTCAGCGCCGCCGAGTCATGCACAATATGGATACCGTGACTGCGGCCGTAGTGCATGGCGGTCTGGCGCGCGCGCTCCAGGTCGCTGGAATAAATCGCGTCGAACCTGATGTCGTGCCGGCGCAGCCGGGCGTCGACAAAACCAACATCGGTCAGCCAGTCCTTGTCGCGTGGGGCGTCTTTCCACCCCATGATCTGGCCCGCGGTGTTGAGCAGGGTCTTGTAGTGTCTGACGACAATGGCGCGCATACCAGTCAAGTTAGCAGCCCCCACCAGCGGAGTAAATAGCGCCGCCTCGAACGCCGCGCCGGCCTCCGCTGTGCGCCCCTGCAGCCGCACACGGGTGCGGCCTAAAACCGTCAGGGTTGCTATACTTCCTGATCAAGTCACGCATTCAGCTCTACACAGGATATCCAGATGAAGAAAACAGCCGCGCCTCTGTCCGCTTCCAACGCGTCCAACGCTTCCGCACCACAGCAGCCGAAGCCCGAGCTGAAGGTTCAGCCACCCGCCGCGACGAGCTCCGCCGGCGCAGCGGAAACGGAGTTCAATCTGGATTCCCCCGAACTGTACCTGAACCGCGAGCTGACACTGCTGGACTTCAACCGCCGCGTGCTGCGCATGAGCGAGGACGAGTTGACGCCGTTGCTCGAGCGGGTCAAGTTTCTGGCCATCGTCAGCAGCAACCTGGACGAATTCTTCATGAAACGTATCGGCGGTCTGAAACAGCAGATCGCCGCCGGTATACGCACCCCCACCGTCGACGGGCGCACGCCGATCGAACAGGTCGCCGCCTGCCAGAGCGTAGTGCGCGACCTCCACCAACAGCAGAACCACATCTACCGCCAGCTGCGCGGCCTGCTCGATGCGCAGGGCATCCGCCTGGTCAAGTACAGCGAGCTCGACGCGGCCAAGCGCGAGGTGCTGCGCGAGGAGTTCATCACCAACATCTTTCCCCTGCTGACACCGCTGGCGCTGGATCCGGCGCACCCGTTCCCGCTGATATCCAACCTGGCCCTGAACCTGCTCGTGTCGCTGCGCCATCCCGGCGGCAGCGCCATCCACATCGCCCGCGTCAAGGTGCCGGTAGCCAGGAACATGGCGCCGCGCTTTCTGCGCGTCGGCGATGAAAACGTGTTTGTCACCCAGGACGATGTCATCGCCAACAACCTCGACCTGCTGTTTCCGGGCATGGAGATCGTGTCCTGCGAGCTGTTCCGCGTCACCCGCAATGCCATCGTGGAAATCGAGGAGGAGGAAGCCGACGACCTGCTGGCGATGATCGAAACCGAACTGCGACACCGCCATTTCGCCCCCATCGTGCGCCTGGAGGTCTACAAAGGCATGAACCCCACGCATCGCGGCATGCTGGCGGCGGAGCTGGGGCTGAACGAGGAAGCGGACGTGTTCGAGGTCGAAGAGCTGATGGCGATGCGCGACCTGTTCGAAATCGCCGGGCTGGAGATTTCCGAGCTGCACGATTCGCCGCACGTACCGATCGACAACGCGCGCCTGGCTTTCGATTCCCGCTCCATCTTCTATATCATCCGCGAGCGCGGTTCGCTGCTGCTGCAGCACCCCTACGAATCGTTCAACACCAGCGTGGAGCGTTTCCTGCGCACCGCCAGCGAGGACCCCAAGGTGCTGGCCATCAAGATGACCCTGTACCGCACCTCGGCGGAGGGCAACATCATCGACGCCCTGGTTCGCGCAGCACGCAACGGCAAACAGGTCGCGGTGCTGGTGGAGCTGAAAGCGCGCTTTGACGAAGCGGCCAATATACGCTGGGCGCGACGCCTGGAAAATGCCGGTATCCACGTCACCTACGGCGTGGTGGGCCTGAAGACCCACAGCAAGATAATTCTGGTGGTGCGCCGCGATTACAACGGCCTGCGCCGCTATGCGCATATCGGTACCGGCAACTATCACGCCGGCACCGCGCGCCTGTACAGCGACCTGGGCATGCTGACCTGTGACGAGGCGATCGGCCAGGACCTCACCGAGCTGTTCAATTACCTCACCGGCTATTCGCCGCCGCCCACCTATCGCAAGATCCTGACCGCCCCCTACACCCTAAAGCAGTCACTGCTGAGCAAGATCGAGCGCGAGATCAAGTGTCACACGCCCGGTACGCCGAGCCACATCCAATTCAAGATGAACGCGCTCGAGGATGCCGATATCACCCGCGCGCTGTACCGCGCGGCCCAGGCAGGCGTCAAGATCGACCTGATCGTGCGCGACACCTGCCGGCTGCGCCCGGGCGTGCCGGGGCTGAGCGATAACGTGACCGTGATCAGCGTAACGGGACGCTTCCTGGAACACTCGCGCATCTACTACTTCCACAACTGCGGTGACGAGGAGTATTACATCGGCTCGGCGGACCTCATGAAGCGCAACCTGGAAAGCCGCGTGGAGGTGGTGGCGCCGGTGCTGGACCCCAAGCTGCGCCAGGAACTGCGCCTGATACTCGATGCCCAGTTGTCCAGCCGCAGGAATGTGTGGGAGATGCAGCCCGACGGCAGCTACCTGGAACGCCAGGGCGTGGAAGGCAAAGAATCGAAGAGCTCCCAGGAGACGTTCATTGCGCTGGCACAGAAGCGCAAGGCGGCGGCGACCAAACACAAGCAGTCCAAGCTGCGCGAGAAGCTGCTCATCTATTTTCATAAACGTCTGCAGAGTGCAAACTGAGCGGGTGCCGGACCCGCGACTGAGCGCGCGCTGATGGGCCCAGCCGGGTCCGAGTAGTCCGCGCAGTCGGGGCGAGCACAGTGGGGGATGACAACAATGACTGAACAACAGGAAAAACTGCCCATCCTGGTACCCGTCGACTTTTCCGGCTACTCGGAAGCGGCGCTGCTGTGCGCCGCCGAGCTGGCGGAAAATATCGGCGCGCCCCTCGCGGTGCTGCACGTCGTGCACGACCCGGGCGAGGCTCCGGGCTACTACTCCGTGAAGGGACGCAAAAAGCAGCTGCGCCGCCTGGAGGATGTCGCCGCCGACATGTTGGACGAGTTCATCACCGAGGCCCGCAAGGCCCACCCCGAGCGTCATAAACTGGCAGACGCCGAGACCCTGCTGGTGGTCGGCCTCCCGGTCACCCGAATTCTGGAAACGGCTGCCAAGATCAAGGCGCGCATGATTGTCATGGGCAGCCAGGGCAGGACCGGGCTCAAGCACATCATGCTGGGTTCCAAGGCCGAACAGGTCGTGAACCTGTCCCCCATCCCGGTAACCATCGTCAAATCCAAGGCCAAGAAGGGCAAGTCCGAGCCGAAAAAATGATCCCGATGCAGAATGTCCTGAACGTCGCGACGCTGGGCGGAAAACTGCCCGCGACGCTCGCCGCAGGTGCCCTGCTGGGTGCCGCGCCCGTGCTGGCCGCCGACGCCGGCGACACAACCATGCACTGGTGGACCATGACCATGCAGCTGTTCGGCGGGCTGGCGCTGTTCCTGTTCGGCATGGACCAGATGGCCGAAGCGCTGAAAGCGGTTGCCGGCGAGCGCATGAAGATCATCCTCGCCCGGCTCACCACCAACCGCTTCATGGGCGCCATAACCGGCGCCTTCGTGACCGCGGTCATCCAGTCCTCGTCGGTGACCACGGTGCTGGTGGTCGGCTTTATCACCGCCGGGCTGATGTCCATGTCGCAGTCCATCGGCGTGATCATGGGCGCCAATATCGGCACCACCATCACCGCCCAGATCGTGGCCTTCAAGGTCACCAAGGCGGCGCTGCTGATGGTCGCGGTCGGTTTCGGCATGCTGTCGTTCTCCAAACAGGAGAAGATCAAGCAATACGGCGCCATGCTGATGGGCCTGGGCCTGATCTTTTTCGGCATGAGTGTAATGAGCGACGCCATGGCGCCGCTGCGCAGCTACCAGCCGTTTCTGGACCTGATGGTGCGCATGGAGAACCCGCTGGTCGCCATGCTCATCGCGGCGCTGTTCACCGCCCTGGTGCAGTCTTCGTCGGCCACCACGGGTATCGTCATCGTGATGGCGAGCCAGGGCTTCATCACCCTCCCCGCCGGTATCGCGCTGGCGTTCGGTGCCAATATCGGGACCTGCGTAACCGCGCTGCTGGCCGCCATCGGCAAACCGCGCGAAGCCATGCGTGCCGCGCTGGTGCACGTGTTCTTCAATGTGTTCGGCGTGCTGGTGTGGCTCGGCTTCATCGGCCACCTCGCCGAGTTCGTGACCTCGATGTCACCCGCCCACACCGAGCTGACCGGCATGCAACGTCTGGCGGCCGACACGCCGCGCCAGATCGCCAATGCCCATACCGTCTTCAACGTCGCCAACACGCTGCTGTTCATCGGCCTGGCGGGTCAGTTCGCGCGGCTGGTGGAATGGCTGGTGCCCGACAAACCGCTCGAGGAAGTGGTTATTGCCCGGCCCAAGTACCTGGACGACGCACTGCTGGATACCCCCTCGCTGGCGCTGGAGCGGGTGCGCATGGAAATCGGCCACATGGGCGATCGGGTCAAGGAGATGCTGCAGCGCATCATGCCGGCCATCCTGTCGGGCGACCAGCTGAGCCTCAAGGGCATCGCCAGGATCGATGACGAAGTGGACGTGCTGCACCGGGCCATCATCGCCTACCTCGGCCGCATCAGCCGCAAGACCCTGACCGAAGATCAGACCCAGGAATTCATCAACCTGATGGCCGCGGTCAACGACCTGGAGAACATCGGCGACATTATCGAAACCGACCTGGTGCACCTGGGCAACCAGCGTATCCGGCAGGGTGTTTCCATCAGCAACGCGACGCGTGACATACTGACTCGACTGCACGAAGTGGTAGCGTCCACGGCGACGCTGGCAACCACCGCGGTGGTGGAACAGGATCAGGATTCCGCCGACGAAGTCATCGGCATGAAGTCGGATATCAACCGACTGATGAACTCGGCGGCCCTGCACCAGGCACGGCGCCTGGTAGCGGAGGAACCCAACCGGCTGGCGGCCTACACTGTCGAAATGGATATCATCGAAAAGCTGAAACGGATCTATTATTTCGCCAAGCGTATGGCAAAAACCGTTGTACCCGGTGAGGGAGCGGAAGAAGCGGCGCCGAGCGCCGCCTGAGTAGTAGTACACGGGAATACCCGTGCGGAAACTGCGCTAGCCAATCGACTAGAGTTGATGCTCGTCAATACCGGCACTGTTACAATTTTGCTACAAATAGGTTAACGTCGGATTTCTATAGCAACGCCCTGTCACCGTCCAAGAATAAAAATTAGGTTATTCATGTATATTATTGTAATAGAAGAATAATATATGTAAGTAGGCTTCACTGTTAGTTCACTTTCGGAGGACAACGAATGAAACACAACTGGATGTTGATCACTACCCTGCTTATCCCCGCGCTATTGCTGCCGTCCTGGGCCCAGGCGCGCGACGAAATACAGAACAAGGGCTCCGACACCCTGGTCAACGTCGCCCAGGCCTGGGCCGAGGCCTACCAGCAGGTGAATCCGGATGTCGCGGTGGCAGTATCCGGCGGCGGCTCCGGCACCGGCATCGCCGCGCTCATCAACGGCACCGTCGATATCGCCAATGCCAGCCGCCAGATGAAGGACAAGGAAATCAAGATGGCCGACGAACGAGGCCATCATCCGGTCGAGCACATCGTCGGTTACGACGCCCT
>CBDTYI010000136.1:0-7273 GCA_965364565.1 uncultured Gammaproteobacteria bacterium
AACAGCAGGCCGCGGAAAAATCCGAAGAGGAGGCCCAGAATCTGCAACAGCTGTTCATGGACGACCTCGACGTGGACGAGGAAGTGGCCGCCATTCTGGTACAGGAGGGTTTCTCCACGGTGGAGGAAATCGCTTATGTGCCCAACAGCGAACTGCTCCAGATCGAGGAATTCGATGAGGATATGGTCGAAGAGCTGCGCGGGCGGGCGCGCGACGTGCTGCTGACCCGGGCGATTGTCAAGGAAGAGACACTGGGCGGCGTGCAGCCAGCGCAGGATCTGCTGGAAATGGAGGGCATGGACAACGATCTCGCCTACAAGCTGGCGGCGCAGGGGATTGTCACCATGGAAGATCTGGCCGAGCAGGCCGTTGACGATTTGCTGGACATAGAAGGCATGGACGATAAGCGCGCAGGTGAGCTGATCATGACTGCGCGCGCGCCTTGGTTTGCTGACGAGGAACAAGGGTAAACGTCGAGGAGACGCCTTAGCATGACGGATGTAACGGTACGACAGTTCGCAGATGTAGTGGGGTTGCCTGTTGATCGCCTGCTGGCGCAACTGGGAGAAGCTGGCCTGAGCGTTACGGACGCGGACGACACCATTTCGGATAAAGAGAAAGCGCAGCTGCTGAGCTACCTGCGCAAGAGCCACGGCAAGTCCGAGTCCCTGTCGGTGTCGCAGCCCAAACGGGTGACCCTGAAGCGTAAGTCGCACAGCGAGTTGCGCACCACTGCGAGCCGCACCGGCAGCGCCAGAACGGTCAGCGTGGAGGTTCGCAAGAAGCGCACTTACGTCAAGCGTGCGGACCTGATGGCCGTGGAGGAAGAGCGGCTCAAGCAGGAGGCAGAAGAGAAAGCCAAGTTGCTGGCCGAGCGCGAGGCCAAGCGTCAGGCTGAACAGGAGGCGCTGCGCCGCGCCGAAGAGGAAGCTGCGCGCAAGGTCGAGGAAGAGCGCCAGCGCGCCGAAGAGGTCGCGCGCAAGGCACAGGACGAAGCCGCCCAGCAGGCCGAGGAGGTGCGCAAGAAAGCCGAAGAGGAGGCCCTGGTGCAGGCGCGTGCCGAGCAGGAAGCGCGCGCGCAGAAGGCCGATCACGAGCGCAAGGGCAAACGCCAGGCAGAAGACGATCGCCACACCAAGTACGGCCGCCAGGAACTGCATGTGGCCAAGGACAAGACTGGCCGACGCAAGAAAAAGAAAGCGCCCCGCAGCGGCGTCGCTATCCGCACCTCGGGTGAACACGGCTTCGAGCGGCCGACCGCACCGGTGGTGCGCGAAGTGGAAGTTCCGGAAGCCATCAGCGTTGCGGATCTCGCCCAGAAGATGTCCATTAAGGGAACCGACCTGATCAAGTCGTTGATGAAAATGGGCATCATGGCCACCATCAACCAGAGCCTGGACCAGGATACGGCGGTGCTGCTGGTGGAAGAAATGGGGCACAACGCCAAGGTCGTGTCCGAGCGCGATCTGGAAGCACAGATAGAGGAGCTCGCGGCGCAGGAAGTCAGTGGCGAGCAGGTCGCGCGGCCGCCGGTGGTCACCATCATGGGTCACGTCGACCACGGCAAGACCTCGCTGCTCGATCACATCCGCAGTACCCGGGTGGCGGCCGGTGAAGCCGGCGGCATCACGCAGCATATCGGTGCCTACCACGTAGAGACCGACAAGGGCGTGATCAGTTTTCTCGACACGCCGGGCCACGCTGCGTTCACGGCGATGCGCGCCCGCGGCGCCAAGGTGACCGACATCGTTATCCTGGTGGTGGCCGCCGATGACGGCGTAAAACCGCAGACGCTCGAGGCCATACAGCACAGCAAAGCCGCCGGCGTGCCCATGGTGGTAGCGATCAACAAGATCGACAAGCCGGAAGCTGACCCGGACCGGGTAAAGAACGAGTTGTCCCAGCACCAGGTGGTACCGGAGGACTGGGGTGGCGATACCCAGTTCGTCAAGGTGTCGGCGAAGACCGGCGAGGGTATCGATGAACTTCTGGATGCCGTACTGCTGCAGGCCGAGGTGCTGGAGTTAAGCGCGGTGGAGGATTGTCCCGCGCAGGGCGTGGTGATCGAATCGGCGCTCGACAAGGGGCGTGGCCCGGTCGCTACTATCCTGGTCCAGAACGGGGTCTTGCATAAAGGCGATACGCTGGTTACCGGGCAGGAAATGGGCCGGGTGCGCGCCATGTTCGACGAGTCCGGCCGGCCCATCGACTCGGCCGGCCCCTCGATGCCGGCGGTGGTGCTGGGTCTTTCCGGCACGCCGACCGCGGGAGAGGACGCGCTGGTGATAAACGACGAACGCAAGGCGCGTGAGCTGGCCGAGTTCCGTCACCAGAAACAGCGCGAGATCAAGCTGGCCCGTCAGCAGCAGTCCAAACTCGAGGATATGTTCTCGAAAATGGGAGCCGGCGAGCAACAGTCTCTGAACATTGTCCTCAAGGCCGATGTGCAGGGCAGTGCCGAGGCGCTGCGTGACGCGCTGAGCAAGATCGCCACCGACGAGGTGGCGGTGAAGATCGTGTCTTCCGGCGTCGGAGGCATCAACGAAACCGACGCCAACCTCGCGGTAGCGTCCAATGCCATCCTGATGGGATTCAATGTGCGTGCCGACGCATCCGCACGGCGGGTGGTGGAAGAGCACGGCCTCGACCTCCACTACTACAGCGTCATTTACGATGCCATAGACCAGGTCAAGGCAGCGGTGTCCGGCATGCTGTC
Source organism: uncultured Gammaproteobacteria bacterium (assembly GCA_965364565.1). Lineage (GTDB taxonomy): Bacteria > Pseudomonadota > Gammaproteobacteria > DSM-19610 > DSM-19610 > Thiogranum. The sequence continues at coordinate 2,717 of CBDTYI010000136.1, forward strand.
GCCGGAAATCACGGAGGAAATCATCGGTCTGGCAGAAGTGCGTGACGTGTTCCGTTCACCCAAGCTCGGGGCCATCGCCGGCTGCATGGTGGTGGAGGGCGCGGTGCGCCGCAGTGCTCCGATCCGCGTGCTGCGCGACAACGTGGTGATCTACGAGGGTGAGCTCGAGTCGCTGCGCCGCTTCAAGGACGACGTCAACGAAGTGCGTGCCGGCACCGAGTGCGGCATCGGGGTGAAGAACTACAACGATGTCAAGGTCGGTGACCAGATCGAAGTGTTCCAGCGCGTAGAGAAGGCACGCACCGTAGAGTAGCCGACGGTCTGCGAGCCAGCGAATAGCGGTGCCCGCGGCCAGGCTGCGGACACCGCCCCTCAGTATAACTTTCCGAGATATTCGGTTTCCGACATGCCCAGAGATTTTCCAAGGACCCGACGGGTCGGCGAACAGCTGCAGCGCGAGCTGGCGGCGCTGATCCGGGATGAAATCAACGACCCCCGGATCGGCATGGTGAGCGTTTCGGCGGTCGAAGTATCGCGCGACCTGTCGCACGCCAAAGTCTTTATATCCACCCTGGGTGAGCCCGCGGATGCCGAGGCATCGGTTGAGGTTCTGCAGGGCGCCGCCGGCTATCTGCGCCGATTGCTCGGCCAGCGCATGACCCTGCGCAGTGTTCCGCAGCTGCATTTCAACCGCGATTATTCGATTGAGCGGGGCGCGCGCCTGAGCTCTTTGATCGACTCCGCGGTGCGCGGAGACCACGCCGATAACGGCGATTCCGAGCCGGACAGTTGAGGTAGGCAGGCATATGGGGCGACGCCGCGCGAAAGGTCGAGACGTTAACGGCATCCTGCTGCTCGACAAACCATCGGGCATCACCTCCAATGCTGCGTTGCAGCAGGTCAAGCGGCTGTATTTCGCCAGGAAAGCCGGGCACACCGGAAGTCTGGACCCGCTGGCCTCGGGTGTGCTGCCCATCTGCATGGGAGAAGCGACCAAGGTATCCGCTTTCCTGCTGGACGCGGACAAGCGTTACCGGGTGCGTTGCCAGCTGGGCGTGCGCACCGCCACCGGCGATGCGGAGGGTGAGATACTTGCAAGCCGCGCGGTGGATCGTTACAGCCGGGCGCAGCTCGAGTCGGTACTGGAACAGTTTCGCGGCAGCATCGAACAGATTCCACCTATGTATTCCGCGCTCAAGCATCAGGGCCAGCGCCTTTACAAACTGGCACGCCAGGGCGTGGAGGTGGAGCGCCAGCCGCGCCCGGTGGAAATCTATGCGCTGCTGCTGACAGGCCAGGGCGATGACTGGATCGACATCGATGTGCACTGTTCGAAGGGCACGTATGTCAGAACGCTGGTCGAGGACATAGGCGAGCGGCTGGGCTGCGGAGCCCACGTCAGTGAGCTGCGTCGCACCGGTGTCGGACCCTACGACGAAACCGGACTGGTCACCATCACCGCGCTGGAAGAACTGAAACAGTCCGATCTGGCCGCCATGGACCGGCTGCTGCTGCCTATCGAGTCGGCGCTTACCCAGTGGCCGGGTGTGGAACTGTCGACCGACGCTGCATTCTACCTGCAGCAAGGCCAGCCGGTGCTGGTACCGCGCGCACCCACCAGCGGCTGGGTGCGGCTGTACGAGAGGGATCACACCTTTCTCGGCATGGGAGAGATCCTGGACGACGGGCGGGTGGCGCCACGCAGGCTGATGAAGGGCCCTGGCCAGGGTTGAAAGCGACTGTTTGCACAGCGTTTTTCCGGTTGCCTGCGCGTGGTTCCGAGACCGATGGGATGCCACGGCGCAGCCCCGGTGGCAGGCCGATAAAAGTGCCTAAACTATTGAGCGAATTGACCCCGGCGGTTAAAATACGCCGCTTTCCGTTAGGAACGATTTCTGGAGTAACACATGGCTTTATCCACTGAAGAGAAAAATCAGATTGTAAAGGACTATCAGCGTGTCGCCGGTGACACCGGCTCCCCCGAGGTGCAGGTTGCCTTGCTGTCCGCCAATATTCAGCATCTGACCTCGCATTTCCAGGAGCACAAACACGACCACCATTCGCGCCAGGGCTTGTTGCGTATGGTCAGCAATCGCCGCAAGCTGCTTGACTACCTCAAGCGCAAGGACGTCGGTCGTTACCAGGATCTGATTGCACGCCTCGGTCTGCGCCGCTAAGCAGGAATCAAGTTTCAACTAACCGCTGCAGCCAGCAGTAAGGATGTTTAAGTGAACCCCATCAAGAAATCGTTCCAATACGGCAGCCACACGGTCACGTTAGAAACAGGCGAAATTGCCCGCCAGGCGACCGGAGCTGTCATGGTCAGCATCGGTGATACCGTGGTGCTGGTCACCGCGGTCGGCCTGAAGGCCGGCGCGGAAGGGCGGGACTTCTTCCCCCTTACCGTGGATTACCAGGAACGCACCTACGCAGCCGGCAAGATTCCTGGTGGCTTCTTCCGCCGCGAGGGCAGGCCGAGCGAAAACGAAACGCTGGTGTGCCGTCTCATCGACCGCCCGTTGCGTCCGCTGTTCCCCAAGGGGTTTACCAACGAAGTACAGGTCATTGCAACTGTGGTGTCCCTCGATCCGGAAATCAATCCGGACATTCCCGCCCTGTTGGGTGCTTCGGCCGCGGTGTCGATTTCCGGTCTGCCGTTCAATGGTCCGATCGGCGCAGCGCGGGTCGGTTACATCAACGGCGAGTATGTGCTGAACCCGGATGCCAGCCAGCTTGAGAACTCGTATCTCGACCTGGTGGTTGCCGGCACCGAGAACGCCGTGCTGATGGTCGAGTCGGAAGCCAAGCAACTGCCCGAAGACGTCATGCTCGGTTCGGTGGTGTACGGTCACGAGCAGATGCAGGCAGCAATAAAGGCGATTCGTGAGCTCGCTGCGGAGGTGAATGCACCCGCGTGGGAATGGCAGCCCCCGGCCGGTAACGAAGCCCTGGCCAGGGCTGTTGCCGATGCCAGCGAAGCCGCATTCACGGAGGCCTACCAGATCGCTGACAAGCAGGAGCGCTACGCGCGACTCGACGCAATACGGGCGGCGACCAGGGAAAAGTTGATCAGCGAGGACGCGGATGGTTACAGTGCAGAAGACGTGCGCGGCGCCATGGAAAAGCTGGAAAAGAAAGTGGTGCGCAGCCGCATTATCGGCGGACTGCCGCGCATCGACGGTCGTGACACCAGGACGGTGCGCCCCATCACCATTCGTACCGGTGTGTTACCGCGCGCCCATGGCTCTGCACTGTTCACGCGCGGCGAGACCCAGGCGCTGGTGGCCACCACCCTCGGTACCGAGCGCGAAGCCCAGATTATCGATGCCCTGCAGGGCGAACGGCGCGACAATTTCATGCTGCACTACAACTTCCCGCCTTACTGTGTCGGCGAGACCGGTCGCGTGGGCAGTCCCAAGCGGCGCGAAATCGGTCACGGCCGACTCGCCAAGCGCGGTGTGCTGGCGGTGCTGCCGGAGCCGGGTGAATTTCCCTATACGGTACGGGTGGTATCGGAAATCACCGAGTCAAACGGTTCCAGCTCCATGGCCAGTGTGTGCGGCAGCAGTCTGGCTATGATGGACGCCGGTGTTCCATTGAAAGCGCCGGTAGCGGGTGTCGCTATGGGTCTGATCAAGGAAGGCGATCAGTACGCGGTCCTCACCGACATCATGGGTGACGAGGACCACTTGGGCGATATGGACTTCAAGGTTGCCGGTACCGCTGACGGTGTCAGCGCGCTGCAGATGGATATCAAGATAGACGGTATTACCCGGGAGATTATGCAGGCTGCGCTGGCCCAGGCTCACGAGGCGCGTATGCATATCCTCAAGGAGATGAATGTCGCGATCGCCAGCCCGCGTGAGGAAATGTCAGCCTACGCGCCGCGCTACATCACCATGAAGATCAATCCCGACCGTATCCGGGACGTCATCGGCAAGGGCGGCGCGACCATCCGCGCCCTGACCGAAGAGACCGGTGCCAGCGTGGACATCGACGACAGCGGTACTGTCAAGATCGCTTCCGTCGACCGCGCCGCCGGGGAAGAATGCCGGCGCCGTATCGAACAGCTGACCGCCGATGTCGAGGTCGGCCACGTCTACGAAGGCAAGGTGGTGAAGCTGATGGATTTCGGCGCCTTCGTCACCATCCTGCCCGGCAAGGACGGGCTGGTGCACATTTCCCAGATCTGCGAGGAGCGGGTGGAGAAGGTGAGCGACAAGCTGTCGGAAGGGGACACCATCAAGGTAAAAGTCCTCGAGGTCGACAAGCAGGGGCGTATCCGGTTGAGTATGAAAGCGGTGGGTGAGTGACACCCGCAGTCCGTTGCCGGTCTTGGCGGACATTGAAAAGGGGCTGAACAGCCCCTTTTTTTATTGTGCAGTGAAAAAGGTCTGGATGCCTGCCGCGGCGGCGTGGTTCAGGCAGGACGCGCCAGGTCGGACTGTTCGGCGCCGCGCAACAGGTTCAGCATGTCCAGCGCGGTGACAATACCGGAAATCCGGTTGTTGCGGGTCACGAACAGACGGTGAATATGCCCTTTCACCATCATGTCTG
>CBDTYI010000137.1:0-7158 GCA_965364565.1 uncultured Gammaproteobacteria bacterium
ATAGTGTCGCTCGCCGCAAAGAACTGGTCTTCGAACCACAGCGGGACATAGGGCAGCCGCTGCAGCAGCACCGCCTGCAGTTCCCGATACAGCGCAGCCTGTTGGGACGCCGCGCGGGCCTGAGTGGCACGGCCGATCAGTGCATCCACCTGCGTATCGTTGAGGCGGCCGCGATTGGCCCCGTCCGGTGGCAGGGACGCACTGTGAAACGCATAGCGAAAGATATCGGGTGATTTCACTCCGACCCAGGCAAGACTGTACAGCTGGAAGCGGCCGGCCTTGATATCACCGTAAAAGGTTCCCCAGTCATAGCTCTGAATATCGACCTCGATGCCGGCCGCCGCGAGCTGCTGCTGCAACACCGTGGCCACCCGCAGCCGGAACGGGTCGCTGGAGGTCTTGTAACTCAGGCGCAGCGGCCGGTCTGCATCGTACCCTGCTGCATGCAACAGCGCCCGCGCCTGGGTCAGATCCCGCTGCGTCTCCTCCAGTCCGGGCGCACCGGCCCAGTGTTCGGGGGGCAGTAATGCCGCGGCCGGCCGCGCGGCACCGCGGAACACATACCGGATAACGGCCTGACGATCGATCGCCAGGGCGACGGCGCGCCGCACCCGCCACTGGCCGGTATCGGGGTCGGCCAGGTTAAACCCGAGGTAAGCGAAATTGCCGCCTCTGGCGCGCCGCACCTGAATCCCCTCCTGCCCGGCCAGATAGTCCAGCAGCTCGGGCGGCAGATCGTTCTGCAGCAGGTCGACCTCGCCACGCAGCAGTTTCAGGACCCGCATAGTGGGATCGCGCACCTGCTCGAAGACCAGGGCCTGGCCGTCTGCGACGCGCTCCAGTTCCAGCCTGCCGGCCTGCGGCCAGGCAACGAAACGGAACGGCCCGCTGCCCACCGGCTGGCGGTGAAAAGGCAAGTCGCCGTGGATGCCGGCGGCGGGCAGGATTCCGAGCGACAGGTAGCCGGGAAACAACAGGTCGGCATGGGTGAGGAAGAAATCGAGCCGATCGTCATCGAGCACTTCGATGCGCTCGATCATACTCAGGGTGGCACGGTGCGGCGAACCGCTGTCGGGCGCCAGCACCGAGCGATAGGTGGCGGCCACATCGGCGGTGGTGAGCCGCGCGCCGTTATGAAAACGTCGCCCCTGGTCGTGCAGACGAAACCGGTAACGGGTCGGGGACAGCCGTTCCCAGGACGCCAGCGACGGCACCGGGCGTGCCTGCGGGTCGAAATCGACCAGCCGCGCATACAGCAGCCGGTTGATGCGCTCGGAGCTTGCATCGGTCGCGAAGCGCGGATCGAGATTGGTCGGCGCCGCGGCCAGACCGAAGCGGATGGCAGAGCTGTCGGGCGCGCTGCAGGCGGCCACCAGCAGACTGCACAACAGCAGGGTCCAGACTCCTACCATTGCGTGTAGGGCACCTGGGCGAGATTCATGTTGTAGTAGCGCGGATCGTCGGAGACTTCCTGGCCGAGCCAGACCGGCCGGGTGAACGGTTCCTGCTCGTCAGCGAGTTCGAGCTCGGCCACCACCAGGCCGGCATTGGCGCCCGCGAACACATCCAGCTCCCATACATGGCCGTGGTGCGCGACGTGATAGCGGGTCTTTTCCACCGCCGGCTCGGGACAGGCGCTGTGCAACAGTTCACGCGCGTCGCCGAGCGGAATTTCGTATTCGTACTCGAGGCGGCGCAGTGACGACACCGCACTCTTGATGTTGAGCCAGGCCCGCTCTCCGGCGATCCTCACCCGTACGCAGCGTTGCGGGTCGGTGCTCAGATAACCCTGGCTGTAGAACACGCCACTATCGGCCTGGGCCCGCCAGCTGTCATCACGCACCAGAAATTTTCGTTCGATTTCTATCGCCATGGGAGGATTGTATCAAGCGCACCCGCAGGCGGCGAAAGTCGTCCGCCGCGCAGCGCTGCGCCACCACCAGCAGAGTGCGGTAACCGCAACGCCCGGTACGAAAGCGCACTGCCACCAGGCCCCGGGTAACGAACACCGGCAGCACCGGCTCGGCATCCAGCCAGTCGCCGCGCGCCTGCCTGATCCGCCAGCCGCGCACCGGGTCCCAGCTGAGAGCGCAGATGGCGGTCGGAAGACAGGGCTGGACATGACTGCAATACAGGTGGGCGAAATACAGCACCGGCACTACCAGTAAAACAGCGGGCACCTGCACCCACCAGCAGGCCAGCGCCGCCGCCATGTACAGCCCCAGGCTGGCCAGCAGCAGGTGCCGCGAAGCCCGCAGCTCAACCCGCAGCGGCCGATCGAATTTTCTCGACGAGATTCGCGACATCCTTGTCGGCGGGCCGGACGCGGCCCATGAACCATTCCAGTAACACGGCGTCCGGATAATCCAGCATATGGTCGAAACAGCGCCGCTGCCCGTCATCCAGACTCGCGTAGTCCCGGTCCAGGAAGTCCCTCAGCAGCAGATCCAGCTCGAGCATGCCGCGCCGGCATTTCCAGCGCATGCGTGCCAGCTCGCTCACAGCGCGCGTTTCAGCATCAGTTCCTTGATATGCCCGATCGCGCGCGTCGGGTTCAGACCCTTGGGACACACCTCGACGCAGTTCATGATGGTGTGGCAACGGAACAGCCGGAACGGCCCCTCCAGGCCGTTGAGGCGTTCCTCGGTGGCCTGGTCGCGACTGTCGGCCAGAAAGCGCCATGCCTGCAACAGCGCCGCCGGCCCCAGGAACTTGTCCGGGTTCCACCAGAACGAGGGACAGGAGGTCGAGCAGCAGGCACACAGGATGCATTCGTACAGCCCGTCCAGCTGCTCGCGTTGCTGCGGCGACTGCAGCCGCTCCACCTCGGGACAGGGGTCTTCGTTGATCAGGTAGGGCTTGACGGTGCGGTACTGCTGGTAAAACTGAGACAGATCCACCACCAGGTCGCGCACCACCGGCAGTCCCGGCAGCGGCCGGATCTGCACCGGACGCTTGAGGCTTGCCAGCGGCGTGACGCAGGCCAGCCCGTTCACGCCGTTGATGTTCATGCCATCCGAGCCGCATACGCCTTCCCGGCAGGAGCGCCGGAAACTCAGAGTTTCGTCCTGCTCCTTGAGCATCAGCAGCGCATCCAGCAGCATCATGCCCTGGGTCACGCGCGCCTCGGGCAGTTCGTACTCCTGCATATAGGGCCTGGCGTCCTGGTCCGGGTCGTAGCGATAGATGGAAAACTTCATATCAGTAAGTCCGTTTCTTGGGCGGAAAAGTTTCCACCGTTAACGGCTTCATGCGCACCGGCTTGTAATCCATCTTGTCGCCCTCCAGCGAGTAGAGGCTGTGGCGCAGCCAGTGCACATCGTCGCGATCGGGATAATCGATGCGCGAATGCGCGCCGCGGCTTTCCTCGCGCGCCAGTGCCGAAGTCACCGTCGCCATGCCGATTTCCATCAGGTTTTCCAGCTCCATGGCCTCGATGCGCGCCGTGTTGAACACCTGACTGTGATCCTCGATGTAAGCCTCCTTGAGTCGCTCGCGCAGCTGTCTGACCTTGTGCTGGCCCTCCTGCAGCACCTGCTCATTGCGGAACACCCCGCAGTGATCCTCCATGACCTTGGCCAGCTCGCGGCGCAGCGCCGGCACCGATTCGCCCTTACCCTGCTGGTCCCAGCGGGCCAGACGCTGCATCGCCTGATCGGTGGCACCGTCGGGAATCGGCCGGTGATAGTGGTGCTCGCGCAAGTAGTCGATGACATGATTGGCCGCGGCGCGTCCGAACACCAGGATATCGAGCAAGGAATTGCCACCCAGCCGATTGGCGCCGTGCACCGAAACACAGGCACATTCGCCCACCGCATAGAGACCGGGCACCGGCTCCTCGGCACCCTGCTGGACCGGCACCACCACCTGAGCGTGACGATCGGTGGGAATACCACCCATGGTGTAGTGCGCGGTGGGATAGACCGGGATCGGGGTCTCGGCCGGGTCGGTATGCAGAAAGGTCATTACCGTGTCGCGGATGCCCGGCAAGCGCTTCTTGACGATGTCCGCCCCCAGGTGATCGAGCTTCAGCAGCACGTGATCGCGGTTGGGACCGACGCCGCGGCCCTCGCGCACCTCGGTGGCAATGGCGCGACTGACCACGTCGCGGCTGGCCAGATCCTTGGCATTGGGCGCATAGCGTTCCATGAACCGTTCGCCATCGCTGTTCAGCAGATAGCCGCCCTCACCGCGGGCACCCTCGGTAATCAGCATCCCCTTGCCGGCGATGCCGGTGGGGTGAAACTGGAAAAATTCCATATCCTGAATCGGGATACCGCCGCGCAGCGCCATAGCCATGCCGTCGCCGGTATTGACCAGCGCGTTGGTGTTGGTGCGAAACAGCTGGCCGACCCCGCCGGTAGCCAGGATGGTCGTCTTGGCTTCGATGACAATCGGTTCGCCGCTGGCGATGTCCACTGCCAGTGCGCCGAGAAAATACCCCTCCGCGTCGCGAATCAGATCAATGGCGAAGAACTCATCGAAAAAATGCGTGCGGGCTCGGATGTTCTGCTGATACAGCGAATGCAGGATGGCGTGACCGGTGCGATCCGCGGCCGCGCAGGTACGCGCGGCCTGTTCGCCGCCGAAATCGCGGCTCTGGCCGCCGAAGGCGCGCTGGTAGATGTGGCCGCTTTCCAGGCGCGAAAACGGCACCCCGAAGTGCTCCAGCTCATACACCACGCGCGGAGCGGATCGGCACATGTATTCGATGGCGTCCTGGTCGCCGAGATAATCGCTGCCTTTGACAGTATCGAACATGTGCCAGTGCCAGTTGTCGGGCAACACGTTGGCGAGCGCCGCATTCACGCCACCCTGCGCGGCCACGGTGTGCGAACGGGTCGGAAACACCTTGGAGACCACGGCCACACGCGCCTCGGCCTGGGACAGCTGCAACGCAGCGCGCAGCCCGCCGCCGCCGGCGCCAATGATCAGCGTATCGAAACTGCGCTTGGCCAGCCCCATACTCTACCTCGCCACCAGCAGCAGCGCTCTGACGATCCAGAGCAAACTCACCAGCAACACCAGGCCGGTGGCTGCCAACAGCAGCAGGCGTATCCACACCGGGTGCACATAATCGATCAGCACATCGCGGATGCCGACCCAGCCATGCACCAGCAGCGCCATTACGAACAGCGCCGTGCTGACCCCCGTCCAGGGTTCCGCGAGCCAGGCACGCCACTGCGGGTAATCGAGCGGCGCAGCGAGCGCCAGCCGCAGCAGCGCGTAGACCAGATAGGCGCCCAGAAAGATTGCGGTCAATCGCTGCAGCAGCCAGGCCCGCAGTCCCTGCGCGGCGCGCGTCACAGCACACCTACGGCGAGATAGAGTACGGTCAGCAGCAGCGCGCCCAGATTCACCAGCCAGGCACTGGTGCGGGCCTGCGAGCGCTGCACGCCGATATCGATATCCAGCAACAGGTGCCGTATACCGGCCAGCAAGTGGTGGCTGAATGACCAGACCAGCAGTACGGTGAGAATCAGGGCGGGCGGCGACGCCAGCCACGCCTGCGCCTGTTGGAAGCCCTGCTGACTCTCCAGCGACAGCGCAAACAGGTAGGCAATAAGCGGAATGGAGACAAACATCAGCACTCCGGAAACGCGATGAGCGATGGAGACTATGCCGCTGGGGGGCAACTTGATGACAAACAGGTTCAGAAATTTGGGCGCTGGTTTTTTTACGGACATAAAGTCAACTAGCCCTCGCTCTGCGGGTTTATACCACTTGCCCGATCAAATCACCAGCTTTTGCAAGGCTGACACCCGAACAAAGATTGACTACTATTCAGCACTGATTTACCGCCGGGCAGGTTACCATGAACGCTGACTGGAAAGCTTTCCTCGAAAACGCCGGCGCCGAATTTGGCGCCAACGGTGTCCAACACTTCGGCAATCCGCCGCGCGAACTCAGCGTGGCGATCACCGGCAACGTGTTTGCCGACCTGTCGCACTACGGCCTCATCTCGGTACACGGTGAAGACGCACAGGCATTCCTGCAAGGGCAATTCACCAACGACCTGCGCGCGGTCGATGACGCCCACAGCCAATTGAGCGGCTACTGCAACGCCAAGGGTCGCTTACTGGCCAACTTCCGCGTATTCCACCGCGGCGACAGCTACTATCTCTGTCTGCCCGACGAAATGATCGAGGGGCTGCTAAAACGGCTGCACATGTTCGTGCTGCGTTCCCGGGTAACCCTGGAGGACGCCAGCGATACCTTTGTACACCTCGGTATATCGGGCGCCGACAGCGAGGAGGACCTGAGGAGCTTCGCGGGAGACATTCCCGAAACGCTGCACGCCGTCTGCCAGAACGACCGGCAGCTGATCGTCCGGGTGCCCGGCATTCACCCCAGCTTCGAGGTCTTCACGGACGTGGACACAGCCCGTGAGCTGTGGACCCGGCTCAATGTGCACAGCGCTCCGATCGGCGCCGAGGCCTGGCAGCTGCTGGACATCCAGGCTGGCATTCCCATGATCTACGCGCCGACCAGCGAGGCCTTTGTACCCCAGATGGTCAACCTACAGCTGATCGACGGCGTCAACTTCAAGAAAGGCTGCTATCCGGGCCAGGAAATCGTGGCGCGCATGCAATACCTCGGCAAGCTCAAGCGGCGCATGTACAAAGCGAAAATCAATACCGATTCAGCCCCGCAGCCGGGTGATGACATCTACTGCAGCAGCGACCCGGCTCAGAGCGCCGGCAAACTGGTCTCGGCCGCGGCGCACCCGGACGGCGGCTATGCGGCGCTGGCGGTCGTGCAGATCGCCAGCGCCGAAGGTGAAGCAGCGCTGCACCTGGGCACCCCCGAGGGGCCGCAGGTGAATCTGGAACACCTGCCTTATCCGTTTCCGAGCGAATAGCGCACTTCCAACCCACCCGTGCTCAAATCCGTCCTGTCTCAGTCGATACAGGCACGAGATGCCGTCATCATCCAAGGAATTGCGCATGGATTCGGAAGAGAAATTCGTTACTGAGCTTCTTGCAGACCTCGAAAGCGGGCAGCTGCAGCTGCCGACGCTGCCGGAGGTCGCCCTGCGGGTGCGTGACGCCGTCGAAGATGAGGATGCCAACGCCAACCAGATTGCCGAAATTCTCGCCCAGGACGCGGCGCTGTCGGCGCGTTTGATCCAGGTTGCCAATTCGCCCCTGTACCGGG
>CBDTYI010000138.1:0-7142 GCA_965364565.1 uncultured Gammaproteobacteria bacterium
AAATCACTGATGATCTTCACCAGCGCATTGACCTGGTTCTTGGCCCGAACCGTGCCGACCTCCAGAAATGCAAAGCCCGCATGCATGGCCAGCACCATGATGGCACCCAACAGAATGAACAGCACATCGCTGCCTGCTTGGTAGTCGTCCATTTTGGAACCCTCGGTTGTTGTATCGCCAGCTCAGCGCCGGTCCCCTGTGAGGGCAACACCTTAATGATTTTCATGCCGTTTAGAAACCTCTGCGCGGCGACCCAAGGCTGCAACGAGCTGTGGGCGGCAACCTCCGGCGGACGAAGGCATCGCCTCCGTCGTGGCTAAGCTGGCATGACTCATGCATTCACTCCACGAAAGGACGGATTTTCGACGCATGGATGCGTCTACTCACCCAGCCCTTTGCATGAGGAGGTCGCGATGAACCAACCCGCCCAGCGTGTGCCTCTCAAAGGGGGCAACGAGCCACCGGCGACGGATACACCGAGCCTGTACCTGGTCGATGAGCTACCGGATTGGGCCGCCGCGACGCCCGCGCAGCAAGGTCCACACCCCCACCAGCGCCTGGTCTATGTGGTTACCCTGAGACGACCGACGGTCCGTTCGACACCCGAACGGCGGCTGCACTTGCGCGATAGCCTGCTCGGCGGCAGCGCCAGTCACAACGCCGCCATACTGGCCAAGGATCCGCATTTCTGGGACTACCTGCAGCAGATCAACCTGACGTCTTATGACGCGGAGATTGACGCGCGGCGCGCGCGCCATTTCATCAATCAGGTGTGCGGAGTCAGCGGGCGCCACGCCCTGGATCACGAAACCGACATCGCACAGCGCTTCTATACGTTCGTGCAGCAGCCGTTCCTGGACTGGCTGCTGTCCGAGGCACCGGACTAGGGCCTGTTAAGACTAACCGGACTGCCGCTTGGCCTGCTGCCAGAGCGCCTCCAGTTCCTCCAGACTGCAGTCACGCAGCTCGCGCCGGCGCTGCCGCGCCAGCGCTTCGACGCTACGAAACCTTGCTTCGAACTTGTGATTGGCGTCGCGTACCAGGCTCTCGGCATCGGCGTCCAGAAAGCGGGCCAGATTCACACAGCTGAACAGCAGGTCACCCAGTTCCTCCTGCAGGCGCGCGCCTGACTCCTGCGCGCGCAGTGCGTCCTTGAGCTCGGACAGCTCTTCGTCGAGCTTGTCGACCACGTCTTCGATGCGCGGCCAGTCGAATCCCTCCCGGGCCGCGCGCCGCTGGATCTTCTGCGCACGCACCAGCGCCGGCAGGCTTACCGGGACCCCGGCCAGCGCACTGTCAGCCGCGATGCCCTTGCTGGCGCGTTCACTGGCCTTGTGTTTCTCCCATGCCTCGCTCTGCGCCCGGGCGTCGGCAACCGCTGCGTCGCCAAACACATGCGGGTGCCGCCGGACCATTTTACGGTTGATGGCCGCGACCACGTCGGCGAACCTGAACAGGTTCTGCTCGGCGGCCAGGCGGGCGTGGAACACCACCTGAAACAGCAGGTCGCCGAGTTCCTCGCACAGATCCTCGGCGTCAGCACGCTGGATGGCGTCGGCGACTTCGTAAGCCTCTTCCAGGGTATAGGGAGCGATGCTGGCGAAGTCCTGTTCCAGGTCCCAGGGACAGCCGTGTTCCGGATCGCGCAGACGCGCCATGATTGTCAGTAACTCGCCGATCGCACCGGCATCAGGTTCGGGAGGTGTGTGTGCCACGGTTCAGGTCTCGCGCGCAGGAAAAGGAACCGGACAGAGCATACACCCTGGCCGACGGGCGCGACGAGCCGATCGCGCTCGGACCAACCCTGCGGTTGACTCCACCGTCAAATCAGTGGTGAAAGCTCACGACGCCTTCGATCGCCGCGCCCGAACCTGGCAACACCAGCAGCCGCTGGTGCGGTCCTTCCGGCGGGGTACACTAGACTTGAGTCATGACAACTGCCACCCACCTCGTGCTGCTCGCCACCGCCTGGGTAGTGTACGGCCTGATCCATTCCGGCCTCGCCTGCCCCGCCAGCAAGACCTGGTTCCGGAGGCGCTTCCCCAGCCGCTTCCCCGCGTACCGCCTGCTGTTCAATCTGATCGCCGGACTGTTGCTGGTGCCGCCGTTGTGGCTGCTGTTCAGCTACCCCGGCCCGGCATTGTGGCATTGGCCGCCGGTTGCGGGCTGGATCGCCGATGCGGCGGCGCTTGCCGCGCTAACCGGTTTCCTGTGGACCATGAAGATCTACGACAGCGGGGAATTCCTGGGTTTGCGCCAGCTACGCCAGGCAACACTGGAGCCGGACCGGCCGGCACCGCTGCGCCTGTCGCGGGCACACCGACTGGTGCGTCACCCGTGGTACTTTTTCGGCCTGGTGATTCTCTGGACGCGGGAGATGAACGCCGCGCTGCTGGTAACCGCGTTAATCCTGACGCTGTACATTGTGGTCGGTTCGCGGCGCGAAGAAACCGATCTGATAGCACGCTACGGGGACCAATACCGCGAGTACCGCCGGCGGGTCCCAAGCCTCATCCCCTTACCGTGGCGCTATCTCAACGCCCGTCAGGCACAGAAAATTCTGAACATGGCGGACAAACGCTGAGCCTGCGCAGCGGCCAGGTGGCATGGGACGTCAGGCCCGGCGCTGGCATCGCGCGCTCAGTGGGTCTGCCCTGTCATGGCACCGATGACCTGATCCTCGAGCTGGATGCGCTCCGCGAGCGTCTCGCCCAGTTGCGACAGGTCGGCATCCAGCAGAGTGAGAATTTCGCTATTGCCATTGATCAGGTCCACGGCTTCGTACTTGTCGTTGAAGCGCAGAATCATGTCTGTGGTACGCACGATTTTCGGGTACACCCTGTCTGCCACCTCCAGCACCGGTGTCCGCCGCTCGATCCGGTCGGAGATAAAACGGTACAGCTGAAAATGCGCACTCGCCGCGTAGTCAATCAGCGCCTGACAGAATTCCTGGAGTGCCTCGCTGGTGATTTCATCGGCTTCGAAAGGTCGCTGGTTCGCCAGCTCGCTGAAAAGCGAAAGCGTTTCTCTGCGTGTCTGTACCAGGGTAGCCAGTTTCTCTCGTGACCGGCTGCGCCGATCCTTGCCGGCATTGAAATCACTTACCATGGAGTCACTCCGCGTGTTCTTGTCGTGAAAAATTGTAACAAACTGTTCTCTACAAGTGCCTTTTTGCCACATAGAGCCCGCTATTCTTCGCCAACGACCGAAAAACTGCCCGCGCTTCCCGCCCGCCCGGCGACGCGCAGATGATCGGGACAGCTCCCCAGCCGCCGGTTGCGGCGTCGACCCTTTGTCGCTTTTTTCACCGAGCATTCGCTGGCCGCCGTCAGGATACTGAATTCTATAAATTTTTCAATGGTGGTGTAGATTTTGCTACCACTCAAGCAGAGCAACCATGGATAAGGAAACTTAAGGATGGGAATACCGGCCAGTATCCGCGACCTGCTGGAGCGCGAGCAGGCACACTATCAGGTCTTGCCGCATCGCAAAACCTTCACCCTCACGCAAGCCGCCGAGGCATGCGATCTAACGCTCGGCCAACTGGTCCGTGCCGTGATCCTGGTAGACGGCAAAGGACTGCTCATGGCAGTACTGCCAGCCGATCACGTGATCGATTTCGATACGCTGTGCCGCCACCTGCACCGCGACCTGGAACTGGTCCCCGGCAACCGGCTGAATACCATTTTCAATGACTGCGAGCCAGGCTCCTATCCACCCCTGGCGCCGGCCTACAACCTGGACGTGGTGCTGGATGCCGCGCTCGATGGAATGGACGTGGTGACCTTCGAGCCGGGCACCCATACCTCGCTGGTACAGATGCCCTACGCACAGTTTCGCGGCCTTCTCGGCGGCACCATCCTCAGCGTGCCCTTTTCCCGCCCGGCGGCGGCCCTGATCGGCGATCAGCAGACGCTTTATGATGCGGTCGAACAGTTCACCCCGGCGCGGGTGAAGCGCGACGTTGACGAATTTCACGAATTACCCGCGCTGCCGGCGACGGCCGCGCAGATTCTGCAACTGGCCGCCGATCCGCGCGCCAACGCTCGGCAGCTGGCAGAGATCATCGAGCAGGACCCCGCCCTCTCCGCGCAGGTGCTGCGCTATGCCAACTCATCGCTGTACGGCTACGCAGGCAAAATAAACAATCTGCAGACGGCCATCGCGCGGGTGCTCGGATTCGAGTACGTAATGAATCTTGCGCTCGGTTTCTCCATCGGTAAGGCGTTGCGCGTACCGAAGGATGGCCCGTTCGGTATGGACGCATTCTGGCAGCACTCGGTCTGCAGTGCGCGGCTGGTCGAGGTGCTTTCCCAGCACCTGCCGCGCGCCCAGCGGCCGCCGCGCGGTACCGCTTATCTGGCCGGCCTGCTGCAGAACCTGGGCAGGCTGGTGCTGGGTCACACCTTCGAGGCCGAATTTTTCCTGCTCAACCGCTTCGCCGAGGCGAACCCGGAGATGCCGAGTTGTGAGCTGGAGCGTCAGGTGCTGGGCGTGACTCACGATCAGATCGGCGCCTGGCTCATGGAGGCCTGGGGACTGCCCGAGGAACTGGTCACCGCGGTCAGATACCACCACGACGAGGGATACTGGGAACAGCATGCCGTATATCCGCAACTGGTCCTGGTTGCCAACCGGGCCCTGGCGCTGCACGGAATCGGGGAGGCGGATGCACCCGGAATACCCGCCTTCGCACTCCAGATGCTCGAACTGGATCAACGACTTGTGCTTGATTTGACGAAACAGGTCAGTGGAAATCTGGCCCTGTTCGAAGATATCGCACGCCGCCTTGCGGCTTGACTCGGCACCAACGTGCACGGTTAAATAACCCGTTTTCAGCATGGGATTACAAGCGTCGGCGGTTCCCGCCGACGCTTGTTTCCGCTTCAGCGCGATTTATTCTTGACTAAAAGACTCAAGTATTATTATCATTGTAATCGTTCTGAAGACGGAGACGCGCATCTTGAGTGTTGCGCCTGAAAGCAAATGAGGCGAATCATGAAACTATCAACGAAAGGTCGTCACGCGATCACGGCGATGATGGAACTGGCAATGCGGGACAACAACGGTCCGGTGACGCTGGCAGACATCTCGGTGGAACAATCCATTTCGGTCTCTTACCTCGAGCAGTTGTTCGCACGCCTGCGAAACAACGGGCTGGTGACGGGAATGCGCGGTCCGGGTGGCGGCTATTGCCTGCGCAGGCCGGCGTCCGAAATCACCATCGCGGAAATACTGAGCGCGGTCGATGACGCCATGCCCGCACGTCGCGAACGCATACCGGGTGAGGAATGGCCACAAAGCGTCATCATGTGGAACAAATTGAGCGCCCGCATTTACGATTTTCTCGACGGATTGACGCTCGCCGAGGCAGTGGCCCAGAACAGTGAAGCCGGCGACGAAGAGCAAAGCGGCGTTCGGTTTGGCTCCGGCTTTCAGCAATCTGCCGCATGATGCCGGCCGAGCGTGCAACGACCACGGGAGTTAATTAGATGGCATACAGCGAGAAGGTTCTGGATCACTATGAGAACCCGCGTAATGTGGGTTCCTTTGACAAGGCCGATACCAGCGTGGGCACCGGCATGGTGGGTGCACCCGCCTGCGGCGACGTGATGAAACTGCAGATCAAGGTCAACGAGAAAGGCATCATCGAGGATGCGCGCTTCAAGACCTATGGCTGCGGCTCGGCAATTGCGTCCAGCTCCCTGTTGACCGAGTGGGTGAAAGGCAAGACCCTCGAGGAAGCCAGTCAGATCAGGAACAGCCAGATTGCCGAGGAACTCGCCTTGCCGCCGGTGAAGGTGCATTGCTCGGTGCTGGCCGAAGACGCCATCAAGGCCGCGATCTCTGACTTCAAGCAGAAAAGCCAGCGTGAGGAAGTTGCCTAGCGCTCAGCAGTAACCCGCTCCGGTGATGAAGAGGCCGCAGTGCCGACACCGCGGCCTTTTTTTCTGGCAGACGCCCTGGTTCAGGATTCATGCATGCAACAAGACGTTCTGGAACTATATCCCGGTTCGGGGCACACCCACGCCCTGCAGGGCCTCTACCTGGGACAGGTACCGGAGCATCCGCGAAACGCGCCAGGCCCGTTTATCTACAGCAACTTCATTTCCAGCCTGGACGGGCGTATCGCTGTTCCCGGACCTGGCCGTGACACCCATCAAGTACCGGGGGCGATTGCGAATCCGCGCGACTGGCGACTGTTCCAGGAACTGGCCGCCCAGGCCGATCTGCTGATCACCAGCGCCCGTTATTTCCGTCAGGCCGCGGTGGAAGAAGTCCAAGCGGAGCTGCCGGTGGGATCGGGCCCGGAGTTCGATGACCTGCGTGCATGGCGTGTCCGCCAGGGCCTGTCGCCACAGCCCGATATCGCGGTGTTCAGCGCCAGCCTCGACATCCCGGTCGAATCGATCCGGCTGTACGAGGACAGAACTCTCTACCTTGTCACCGGTGCCAGGGCCGACACCGAGAAGCTGCGGCAGCTGGTGGATGACTCGCACGCGCGGGTGATCACCTGCGGACAAGATGGACACGTCGATGCGAGCATGCTGCGCGCCACGCTGGCCGAACTCGGTTACCGGCGGGTCTACGCTATCGCCGGACCGGCGGTTCTTCACACTCTGATCCAGGGTAATGCGCTGGATCGGCTCTATCACACCACCGCCCATTGCCTGCTGGGCGGTACCCGATTCGACACCTTTGTGTGGGGCGCACCCCTCGAGCCGGCTTTCCGCATGCCTCTGCAGGCCATGTATTTCGATCCGCACGCGCCGGAAGGGGCGGGCCAGACGCTGGCAGTTTATGACCGGTGATTCCGGGCGGAGCAACCGCACGCCGTTGTACCGCGGTGAGGTCGTGGACCTGGGCCTCGAGACGGTCACGCTGCCGAACCGGGAAACCCTGCAGCTGGAAGTCGTGCGGCACCCGGGCGGTGCCGCCGTGGTGGCTGTCGATGACCGCAACCGGGTGTGCCTGTTACGTCAGTACCGCCACGCCGCCGGCGGCTTCCCGAGCAAGATCTGGTCTCGGCGGACGGTCGCCCGCGCATCCAAACCCGCCTCCTCGAGGCGCTGGCCGAGCTCAACTGGCCCGTCAAGGGTTACCGGCGGCGGCTCGAGCAGATGCTCCCCGACGGCTTCGTG
>CBDTYI010000139.1:0-7113 GCA_965364565.1 uncultured Gammaproteobacteria bacterium
CGGTGGCGGCGGCGGTGGCAACAATGGAGGCGGAGGCGGCGGCGGACCCAGCCGCTAACCCCTCAACGCCCTAACCTGCCCGGCCCCGCATTCGCGGGGCCGGTGCTTTTCGCGGCGGTCTTGATTGCCCCGCATGGGGCGGGGTCAGTGCGATCCGCAGTGGCGGATCCATAGTCGCAGAGGATCTTCACCCGCCGCACATTGGCCGTCCTCGGCCCGCCTGTTCCACATTCACGCAGTCGCCGATCTTGATCTCGGTCCGGACTCATACCTCAATTTCGTTGGATGGACTTCGGTAACCGCGGGTGCAGCAACAGCACTTGCAGCACGACGAACGCACTGACCGCTGCGGCCAAGTGCTTCAAACTGTGTCCGCTGACCGTATAGCCCAGGATCTGGAACACCTCCGCATCGAAATGCTCCAGCACTTTGGAAAGCCCGTACCAGGCGACTACCCAGCCGAGGTAGCGGCCCGCCAGGTAACGGTAGGCGGGAAAAAGCCAAATCACAACGGGGAGCAGCACTACCGGGTAGAACTGCACGAAGGCATAGAATCGCAGGTCGCCCCGGCCCAGTCTTTCGGTGTGCTCCCAGTATCCCAGGCTCCACAGGCCGGCGGCGATCAACAGCAGCAGCAACCAGCCATTGCCGGCCCTGGCGTGGACCCGGTCGGCGACGACGGCGGAAGCGAATGCCATAAAGGCGACCGCCATGGGCAGCCGGTCCCATAACAACCGCTCGTTGGAAGGCGCCCAGTGGTAGTAGGCCGAGCCCAGGCTCACCAGGGCGACACCGAGAAAAAACACCAGGAACGGCCTGGCATCCGCGCGCTCGAAAAAGACCGCCCGTCCGATGCTGCCAAATACGGCGCCGACACCGAGAACGCCGATCAGGGCGAAACCCGCGTTCGATACCACGTCGTTGAAATTCGGTATGCCGAAGAATTCGCGGTCGTCGGCAAACCGATGGTAGGCCGGGTCCTGAGGAATCGGCTCCAGCAGCAAGAGACCGCCGAGGCCGAGCGCCAGCAGCCCAGCCAGCATCCCCAGGCGTTGCCCGAAGCTCAGACCGCCATCGGCTCGCGTGCTGTCCACTGGTTCGTCCCCCGTCAGCCCGCAAACGGGAATACCAGCGGTGCGACCAAGGCGGTGGCCAGATAGGTCAGCAGCAGCGGCACCCCGATCTTGACGAAGTCCATAAAGCCATAGCGGCCGGGTTCCACCACCAGGGTCGACACCGGCGTCGACACCGGCGTCGAGAACGCCGCCGAGGCGGCGATCAGGGCGAAAACGAAACTCGTTTCCAAAGACATGAATAACAACATGCGTTTAGACAGCTTTGCTGGAGACCAGGACTTCGATGGTAGGTTCTTTTCCCCAGGCACGGATATCGGCGAATTCGGCATACAGACTCCCTACCATCCGCAGCGCTCAGGCAGCCTCTACTTTGGCCAGCGCGTGGCGAATGGCCTCGAGAATCAGCTTGCGCGCTTCTTGCTCGTCCAACTCCGGCACCTCCCAGCCCATGATCCGGCAGTACTTTCTGACCAAGTGATGCAGGTCGTCTTCAAGCTCGCCGTAGTAGCGGGCCATTTCGATCTCTTCGATCTTCGGCACGATGATTCACCTCGCGGTTGATCGGATAAAGCGATGGGGTCCGGTAACTCAGACCGCTCGGATTACCTCTTGGACCCCATGGCAAGGGTATCCGGAGGGGTTGTTCAATGAAAGCAGAATCGCCCTGGATCGAACCCGCCAGAGCTCGATTCAGGGCCCCACACTCGGTCCAAGTCAGGACACGCTCCGCAGCCAATGGCAGCTCCCTCGTCAAGGAGCGCAACACGGAGTCACCCTCTGTGGAGTTCCCTTCGGGCGCACCGCTGGGCGGCCATCCGCGGCGTTGCGTCGGCTCACCCTAGAGTCGGCTATGGCCGCGCCGACGCGCCTAGCGATTCGCTGAGTAAGGCTTTGTCAGGGTTAGTAAATGGGAAGGCAGCAATAAATCAGTCATTCATCAGCTCCACCCTAACAGTCTGCGACGTCGGAAACACTGCCGGGCCGAACTGGTTATAGAGCGCGACGTCGGTCGCATCCCGGCCGTAACCGATCGCAACATAGCCGCCCTTGGCCACAGCCTGGGTTGCGTCGAAGGTGTACCAGCGGCCGCCCACATAGGCCTCGAACCAGGCGTGAAGGTCCATCGGTTGCAGGCCGTGGAGATAACCGACCACCATGCGCGCGGGGATGCTCAGACTGCGGCACAGCGCGATACCGAAGTGTGCCAGGTCACGACACACGCCGTAGCCAGCCGCATTCACCTCAGCGGCGGACACCGGTATCGGACTGCTGCCGGGCTGGTATTGGATGTTGCCTCGCAGCCAGTCGACAATTGCCGCTACCTGGTCATAGCCCGGTCGTTGACCCGAGGTGATTTCGGTAGCCATCTGGCCGAATCGGTCCGATTCACAGTAGCGGCTGGGCAGCAGGTAGCTGAGCACAACATCCGGCAGGTTCTGGATTTCGATAAAAGGCGCCCCCGGGCACTGATCAATCTGGTCCGTGGTCATCACATCGGCCGTCGTGTGCACGGCAAAGCAACCAGGCGGAGCGATCAGGCGTTGGCACAGGTTGCCGTAATCGTCGGTGAACTCGAACGCGGGCACATGCGGCGCCAGCCGGTATTCCTCGCGTGAAACCCATTGCTGGGCGCCGCTTCGCGGACGCAACATCAACACGAACGGAGTGGGCACCGCGATATCGAATGTCAAGTCACAGCTTGTGTGCAGCCACATGATCGAGCCTTTGATGAATTGTTGAACCTGCGAGACTAGATGCGCTCGACATCGACGGCAACGTGCAACTTGGGCTTCTTGCCGCCTCCGAATATCACGCCCTTGAGCGGTGCAACATCCGCGTAGTCTCGTCCCCAGGCCGCGGTGATATGCTGTTCCTCGGGAATCTTTGCGTTGGTGGGATCGAAATCGATCCAGCCCTGGTGTGGGATAAATACACTGAACCAGGCGTGCGATGCATCGGCTCCGACCAGTTTCTGTTTGCCCGGTGGTGGAAGCGTTTCCAGGTAACCGCTGACGTAACGCGCCGCGACTCCCTGCATGCGCAGACAGGCAATGGCAAGATGGGCGAAATCTTGGCAGACGCCCTTGCGGTGCTTGATGACATCGTTCAGCGGTGTCGCAATATTGCTGAAACCTGGGTCGTACTGGTAATCAGCGTAAATGCGGTGCATCAGGTCTTCCACCGCATCTCGCAACGCACGATTCGGGGAAAATGACGGTGCGCTGTAGGCACTAACTTCCGGGCTGAATTCGATGAAATCGGATTCCAGCATGTAAAGCCTGGCCTCGATCGCCTCCGGGTCTTGCGTCGATTGCATGAATTCCAGCGCCTGTTCCCAACTGATCGGGAAAGCCGCGTCCAGCAATGACCCCGCCGGTACCACTTCGACTTCGCTGATGGCCGTTACCGTCAAACTGTCGTGCGGCTTCTGGATGCTGAAGCAGGCCTGGCGGTTGCCAAACATGTCGGTCCACTCGTTGACGCTGGCAGGCAGCGGCGTAATCCGCAATTCGCTCTGGCGGCAATTCTGTCGTGGCGTGTTGCGAAGCAGCAGATGCGAGACATTGTGGCAGAGCGTGACATCATTGCTGTATTCGTAGCTTGTGCAGTGGGTCACACGGTAATTCATGCTGAGCCTCTGGTACGCAGTTGCACCAGCTGGTGCGGTGTGGCGGCGGTGCGGAAATAAGTTGCGGTCAGTGCATCGGACAAGGCCGGCAGCCGGCTGAACAGAACGTTAAGGAAGTTATCCAGCGTATCCCGGCTGAGCCTATCTTCGCCTGCGGTGCCGAGACGACTAACATCGGCCAGGCGAATCAGGGTCGCGGTTTCCAACGCCAGCCGTTCGATTTCGCTGCGGGTGCCGGTCGGCTGTTGCCGGGGTAATCCGGCGATGTTTTCCTCGATCCGCGTCAACTGGTAGGTCAGCGAACGCGGATTGCTCTCGTCACAGATCACCAGCTCCAGCAAGCGCGGGATACTGACGCCATAGCGATAACGCCGCCGGTATGTCATCAGGCTGTCGACAATGGTCAGCATCGAGTCTGACAGCAGGATCTCGTCCTCCTCTTCCATCACGGCCACGACGGTCGATTGCAGCAGGCGAGAGATTTGCAATGCACGCTCGAGACGGCGCCCGGTATCGAGGAAGAGCCAAGGGCGGCCGCGCGTCATGTTCTCCAGCGTAAGGCCGGTGAAAGCGGTCAGCGCAGTGATGAGGTTGTCGAGTTCATCGAGGGCATCGACCAGGCGCTGCGGGGTGAGCCGGCTCAGCGAACGCAGTTCCTCGTCGATGTCATTGATCACCCGCCAGGTGTCCGATGACAGGCGGTCGCGTACGGAGCGCGCGGCACGCAGCAGCGAGGTCAGCGTGTGGGCGAGACTGCCCGACTTCAGAGTACTGGATATCACTGCGAGCAGTTCTTCTTGCGGAGCCTCTACCGCGCTGCTGTTGCTAAAGCCGGGGAAGATCGCGGTCTGCCGGGTCACGGCCAGCAGCAGTTGCCGGAACGCGGTGGTTCCGGCACCCTCGCCGGTCTCGAGGAACTGCAGCGTGAGGCGCAGCAAGCGGCTGTTGAATTCGGCCCTTTCGGCGTAGCGGCCAACCCAGAACATGTTGTCGGCCACCCTGCCCGGCACTTCCCCGCCCTTGTCGGGTGCCAGCCGGAGATCGCGTCGGTCGGCTAGCAGACTGATATGCTTTTCGGGCTCGGTTGCCAATACCCAGGTATCCTTGCTGATGCCGCCGGCCTGGTTGGACACCACAAGTTGGTCATCCGCGGAGGACACTCGGGTCAGACCACCAGGCATCGCCATGTAGTCGTGCTCGTCGGCGACGAGGAAACTCCTCAGTACCGTGTGGCGTGGCTTCAGGCCATCTTTTTCCAGTACCGGCACCGTCGACATCGACATCGCTTCCTGGCCCACGTACAGGTGCGGCCGCGACTTGATCCGCTGTTTCAGTGACTCAAGCTCATCGGTACTTAGGTCTGCACCGAAGCGAAAACGGAATCCGATATCCGGATGAACCGGCTTGATCACCATGTTCTGCAAGTTCGCGAGCACATGATCGCACTCTGCCGGATTGCCACACCACCATACCTTTACCGAGGGCAAACGCAGCTCTTCACCGAGGAGATACCGCGACAGATTCGGCAGGTAAGCGAGCAGCGCCGGGTTTTCCAGCACGCCGCTGCCCAGCGGGTTCGCGATGCCGACATTGCCGCGGCGCACCACGTTGGTCAGTCCCGGTACGCCCAGGTAGGAGTCCTCGCGCAGTTCCACCGGGTCGCAGTAGCTGTCGTCCATGCGCCGCAGGATCACGTCCACCGGACGCAGGCCGTCCAGCGTCGTCAGCCAGACACGGTTGTCGCGCACGGTCATGTCTTCGCCTTCGACCAGGGTGTAACCCAGGTAGTTTGCGAGGTAGGCATGCTCGAAGTACGCCTCGTTGGCTGGTCCCGGGCTGAGCAGTACGATGTTGGGTTCATCGCCATCCCGCGGTGACAAGCGGTTCAATGCGTGACGTGCGGTGCGAAAGAAGTTGGCTAGGCGGTGCGTGTGTGAATCGCGGAACAAGCTTGGCAGCACACGGGAAATCACCAGCCGGTTTTCAAGCGCATAGCCGGCACCGGAAGGCGCTTGCGTACGGTCGCTGAGCACGTTGACCTGGCCGTTTGTGTCGCGCACCAGGTCCGCGGCATAGACAGTTAGAGCACGCGAGCCCGCCATCGGCAGGTTGACGCACGGCACAAGAAAACCGGGGTGTGAATACAGTAACTCGGGTGGAAGCACACCCTTGCGAATCAGGTGCCGGGGACCGTACAGGTCCATCAGCACCAGGTTCAGCAGTTCGGCACGCTGCATCAGTCCGGTCTCGATGGTGCGCCATTCTTCGCTTTCGATCAGCAGCGGGACGAGATCGAGCTTCCACGGTCGACCCATGCCGCCAGGATCGCCATAAATATTGTAGGTGACATCGTTTTCGCGAATCTGCCGCCAGGCTTCGTCACGCCGGCGCTGCAATTCCGCGCCGCCCATCCCGTCGAGCGCACCCATCAGGTAGTGCCAGTGCGAGCGGATTCCGCCACTGGCATTACACATTTCGTCATGACTGCCGGCCGGAAGGTAACCCTGAGTCAGGCGGCCGGCAACACTGTCGGATTCTGGGGAAAAATGGGCCACTCTCAGTACAGTTGATCTGTTGGAGACGAAGTACCGACTTTACGCATCCGCACTACTGCTGGCAAAAATGATTTATCAGCACCCTGCGGATTGGAGCAGATCCAGAGTATACGGGTATTCCAGCGTCCTATCGTCCTCCGGTTTCTCGAAACGCCCCGGGGTATGGCGGATCTCCCGGCAACCTGCGATGCGTCGCGACTAGGTCTCGTTCGCATTGATCTGGAATGTCTCATGGTGGCGCCCGCTGGAATGAACGGACTACTAGGTGCATCGGATTAGAAGATCATCCGCTTCTAGAACGGTAAGAACGTCAGCGTAGCGCACATCGAACCGTTTCGAAACACCTATACGGCAGTTTACCCCGGACGATTTTCCGGCAGCGGGACTTGCTGACCGAGTTGGGTCACCACCGTTTTGGAGTCAGAAACAGTAACAGCGGGAAACGCACGACGACTCATCTACGTGTACGGGTTGGAAACAATTCAGAGTCCGGATCCACCGCAGGAAGCGGGCATCCCGCCAACGCGGCCGCAATCCCGGCCGTATTCTGTCGCTGGCCCCCGGGGAATCGATTGACCGTTCCCACGGCTGTGGAGCCACCAAGGGGGTGTCTTGATCAAGCGCAGCCCCATCAGCCTGCTGCTAGCACCCCCAGCGGCTGAGGTATGCTGGGAGCCGTCGCCAAGGTAACGTTCGGGCACGGCGGGTAACGCCGCGGTAAGCGGCGCTCAGCTCGGAGCGAATGGTCGCTCAAAAATGGCGAAGCCATGGGTGAGCAGGTGCGGAGAGCCGAGCGTCCGAGCGAGCCTCGGGAGCGGCTTGACCTAATCGTTAGGCGAGCTGGATCTCTACG